>RFUY01000300.1 GCA_009922705.1 Gammaproteobacteria bacterium | reverse complement strand
ATGATGTCACGGTGTATGAAGCGGCCGATTGGATCGGTGGACACACGCATACGCTGGACATTACTCTCGCGGGTCGAACAACACCCGTCGATACGGGATTCATCGTCTGCAACGACTGGACCTACCCCCGTTTCCTCGGGCTGCTTGAGGAGCTTGGCGTCGCGACGCAGCCAACCGACATGAGTTTTAGTGTCGATTGTCTCACCACCGGATTGCAGTATGCAGGCACGAATCTTTCCACCCTATTCGCGCAACGCAAAAACCTGATCAGCCCAGCCCATTATCGGTTTTTATTGGATATCGTCCGGTTCAATCGCGAAGCAATTCGAGATTTTCGGGATGGAAGTCTGAGTCCAGACATGACCTTAGGTCAGTATCTCGACGCGGGTCACTTTGGCGCGAGACTCACACGGTTCTACCTCTATCCGATGGCCTCTGCGATCTGGTCATCTAATCTGGACTGCATCGAAGACATGCCTGCACTGTTTTTCATCAGATTTTTTTACAACCACGGGTTATTAAACCTTGTAAACCGCCCCCAATGGTTCACCCTCCCCGGTGGCTCTCGGACCTACATCGAGCCTCTCACCCGAGGCTTTGCCCAAACCATCCATCTCTCGACACCCGTTACACAGGTGGCTGTCAAGGCAGATGGGGTTCTTGTCCATACCGCGCAGGAGGTTCGTCGCTTTGATGGCGTTGTGTTGGCCACGCACTCCGATCAAGCATTGACTCTGTGGCGGAGCGCGTCAGTTGAGACCAAGGCGGTGCTTCAGGCAATTCCGTACACCGAAAATGACGTCGTACTTCATCAGGACGCACGCCAAATGCCCTCCAATCCTCGCGCGCATGCAAGCTGGAACTACCGCTTAGGACAAGGCCACGACCCGCGTGCTGTGGTGACCTATGATATGAATCGATTGCAATGCCTGACTGGGCCCGACAAATTCTATGTCACCCTGAATAACACGGCCGCCATTGATCCGGCGAAAATTCTGGCACGGTTCACCTATGCGCACCCTGAGTTCGGCCCTGACTCACTGATGGCGCAATCTAAACTCTCAACACTCAATCGTGACTCACGAATCGTGCTCGCGGGTGCGTGGTGCCGCCATGGATTCCATGAAGATGGCGTGGTTGCTGGCGAAGCCGCAGCGACTGCACTCTCGACAACCCTAGCGCGGGCGTGCACGCTGGCGGCATGACATCCGTTCATTTTTCCGGTCGCGGAACCTTGTGGCACCATCGACACAGACCAGCGGCGCATCAATTTCGGTATCCGACCGC
>RFUY01000299.1 GCA_009922705.1 Gammaproteobacteria bacterium | reverse complement strand
GGTCAACACGGAGTTGATCCGGCTGAGTTGCTGGCTGTGACCTTTACGAATAAAGCTGCTCGGGAGATGAAGGAGCGCCTTGAGCTCTTGTTGGCACAGAAACTGGCACAGAGCCAGTTTGGGCAGCCCTGGAGCACGCTTCCAGCAGTGGAGCAACGGCAACTGCGCTCCCGGATTTACCGCGAGGTCATCAAGGATCTATGGATCGGCACCTTTCATGCTCTGTTTGCTCGCTTGCTGCGTTTTGATATTGATAAGTTCACTGATCCTGAGGGGCTCAGTTGGACGCGGCATTTTTCGATCTACGACGAGGGCGATACCCAGAGCTTGGTGAAGGAGATCGTGACTCAGGAGCTGGGTCTCGACCCCAAGCGCTTTGAGCCCAAAAAGGTGCGATGGGC
Organism: Gammaproteobacteria bacterium; assembly: GCA_009922705.1. Lineage (GTDB taxonomy): Bacteria > Pseudomonadota > Gammaproteobacteria > Pseudomonadales > Litorivicinaceae > HIMB30. The sequence continues at coordinate 888 of RFUY01000299.1, read as the reverse complement.
GATCAGCAATGCCAAAAACCAAGGCTGGATGCCTGAGCAGCTGGAAGCCGATGCAGGGGGACAGCGCGGCAAGTTAATGGCCGAAACCTATCGTCGCTATCGCCGTGCTCTGGCAGCCAATAATGCGCTCGACTTTGATGACCTGCTGCTGTTACCCGTGCAGCTGTTGCGCCAGAACGAGCAAATCCGTCATTACTGGCACCGGCGCTTTCGTCATGTGTTGGTGGATGAGTATCAAGACACCAACCGAACGCAATATGAGCTGATCAAGCTCCTGGTCACCGATGGCCGTGATCCAGAACTCTTCGACGACTGGGTTGGTCGCTCGGTGTTTGTGGTGGGCGATGCTGATCAGAGCATCTATAGCTTCCGGGCCGCAGACTTCACCATCCTGATGGGCTTTCAGGATGATTTTGGCGATGGTGTTGCCGACGACACCACGCAAACAATGGTGAAGCTTGAAGAGAACTACCGCTCAACGGCCACCATTCTTGAGGCGGCCAATGCGCTGATTGCTCACAATACAGAACGGATTGATAAGGTTCTACGCCCCACGCGTGGTGAAGGCGAGCTGATCACACTCACGCGCTGTGATGATGAGATTGCAGAAGCGGAAGCCGTGGTGCACCGCATGCGTATGCTCGATGCAGCCCACCCGGAGCTTCGCTGGGGTGATATGGCGGTGCTGTATCGGACTAATGCGCAAAGCCGGGCTATGGAGGAGTCCCTGGTGCGTTGGGGCATTCCTTACATCGTGGTGGGTGGATTGCGCTTCTACGACAGGCGCGAAATCAAGGATGTTCTTGCGTACCTCAAGCTTCTGGTGAACCCGGCTGACACGGTGAGTCTGTTGCGGGTGCTCAACACGCCGAAGCGGGGTATTGGCAA
>RFUY01000298.1 GCA_009922705.1 Gammaproteobacteria bacterium | reverse complement strand
CTCCACCACAAGGAACGGGTATGACTTCCCGTTGATAACGGCTACATCTCCAAGATAACCGTCAATATTGTCACCTACAGGCGAACCATCATAAAAGAATGAACCATCTGCATTGAATGTGCGATCGGAAATAGCCAGTGCAATGTCATATTTTGAGTTTGTCGACATGAACTTGGCTTCATCCCACTCCACAGGATTGCCATTGGCGTCCTTATTGGACCAGCCAGGCAGAACCATGTTCTTGATGAGATCCAGCTCATACTCGTCATAGGACAGCCAGAATCCAGACATACCCTGGATCACGTGCAGATCCGTCAGGTCCTCACCGTGATCGTGATACCACATGGTGGATGGAGCCTCGCTGAAGTCAGGCTGCCCATCTTCACCATTCGGAACTGTATTGGCGTAGTAATAATCCCGATACATTCCGGGATTAACTACATATGAAGAGTATCCATCTGAGTGAGATGGGTTATGGCCACCGTGAAGGTGAATCGATTCGCGCTGGGGGAATCCCTCTGGATTAATGCCCTCAAACGGAGGCAAATCGTTGTAGTGGCGAACCACGACGGGCTGGCCAACCTTCGTCTTAAACGTTGTGCCAGGGTATGTGCCATCGTATCCGTAAATCGGCGTTACGATCTGCTGATCTGCTCCATCGGCAACAACCTGGGTATTTGCAATCTCATACTGGGAATACCAGTAAACAGGATCATCAGTGCTGAAATATGGCGTTGTGCGCTGATCCGAGGAAATATTGTATTCAAAGAACTCATTTGCCATCCCGCCATAGAGTTCTTGGGTCGGATCAACATCTTGATACAGAGCAGGAGCTCCGCTTCTATCCGCTGAGGGAGCAGGATTGAAGCCCCAAGGTCCTACGCCATTGCCGATATATTCAGGCAGTTTTAGGCTGGGTACCGTGACCGGTGACGCCCACTTCGTAATGGCAAAAGGAGTATTCTCGCCCTGATATCGCTCGGTTTCGACAAAAATCGGGTTCGTTGTGTCCTTGATCAGAACTTGAACGCCTTCGTAAACCAGGGTGCCGCGAGGCTTGTCGCTGTAAAGATTTAACTTGAAGTATTCATCTCCATCGGCAACCCAGTCCTCCGCCAGCTGGTGGACAATTTGAGCGGTTCCATCGGCCTGAATTGTGGCCTGGCCGACAATGGTTCCAGCGGCGAGATCAGTGGAGTCGACCGATTGATCGATGGCTGTATCAAGCGCGTAATAAATGATGGTGCCTGCAGGTGCGCCATCCGCGTGAACAGTGGTGATGAGCTGAC
>RFUY01000297.1 GCA_009922705.1 Gammaproteobacteria bacterium | reverse complement strand
GGACAAGCGATTAAAAATGCAGAACGTTGCGATGGCGACGTCCTCTTAGTCCACGCCAAGGCGTCAGAAGAAAAGTTTGTCAAAGATGGGTTCGGCGTTGAGCGTTTCGACCTGATGTACAACGATTTCGTGATTGTCGGACCGAGTAGCGATCCTGCGAAGGTCAATGGCATGAAAGATGTCACCGGCGCATTGACCAAAATTGCGAACAGCAAAGCGCTGTTTGCTTCACGGGGTGATGATTCAGGGACTCACAAAGCAGAATTGCGCCTTTGGAAAGGGGCGAACATTGACCCGAAAGGTGCCTCAGGACAGTGGTACCGTGAAACGGGATCAGGGATGGGCGCAACGCTCAATACCTCTGTAGGCATGGGTGCTTACGTCATGAGTGACCGCGCCTCGTGGGCAAACTTCGGCAACAAGGGAGACTTCAAGATCCACGTCGAAGGAGATGCCAAACTGTTTAACCAATACGGTGTGATCCTGGTGAATGCTGCAAAATGCCCCTCCACAAAGGTTCAGGCTGGGCAAAAGTTTGTCGATTGGCTGATCTCAGAGCGCGGTCAAAACACCATCGCAGCCTATAAGGTCAATGGCGATCAATTGTTCTATCCGAATGCGAAATAATGGAGCAGATCCGATTGATCGCAAAGCCCTCTGATGCATGCATTGGAGGGCTTTTTTAACGGCCTCTTGAAAGTCACTCGAATCTCTCCATTCTTGAGACTATTGCGAAGGATAAAATCATGCTGACTCGAATTCTGCTTACTGTTTGTACCCTCTGGCTTCCGACCTGGGCACTTGCTGAACGCACAGTCACAGATTCCGCAGGTCGCACCGTCACCCTTCCAGACCGTGTTGAACGCGTCTACGCTGCTGGCCCGCCCGCCTCGATCCTGACTTACATGGTCGCTCCAGACACCTTAACCGGCTGGCCTCGGGCCCATCACGCTTACGAACGGCCGTTTATCTCACCGGAGTATGTGGATCTGCCGATCACAGGACGCCTCACAGGACGTGGCAGTACCGCGAATCTAGAGCTCGTGCTTGCGTCAAAACCCGATCTTATTTTGGATTTTGGCTCAATTCGGAGTACCTATGTGTCACTCGCTGAAGAGACTCAAGCACAAACGGGGATTCCCTATTTACTGATCGATGGGCGATTTGAAAACACCGCAGCGGCCTTGCGTCTCATGGGCGACATTCTGGGTGTCCCCGAGCGGGGTGAGCGGTTAGCCCGCTATGCAGAGACGCTCTTTGCTGAGATCGACGCCGTGCTCGCAACCCTCC
>RFUY01000296.1 GCA_009922705.1 Gammaproteobacteria bacterium | reverse complement strand
CGCCGATTGCGATGGAAGATGGCTTACGGTTTGCGATTCGTGAAGGTGGCCGCACTGTGGGTGCGGGCGTTGTCTCGAAAATCCTGAAGTAAGTTGACTGAATGCTGCGGGGTGTAAACCCCGCCACGAGGTTAGGCCAGTAGCTCAATTGGCAGAGCGTCGGTCTCCAAAACCGAAGGTTGGGGGTTCGATTCCCTCCTGGCCTGCCACTATTAGCGGAGAAATCTGCGAACGTTGTGGGGATATTGATGAACGCGAACGCGGAAACCACATCACGTCTTGATCAGTTGAAATGGCTGATCGTGATTGCCTTGGTGGCAATCGGCGTTGTGGGCAACAGTTACTATGCTGGAGAGTCGGTGTTGTACCGGGTTTTGGCATTGCTGGTGCTTGCTGGAATTGCGGGTGGTTTGGCGTTGACCACTGCGAAAGGGATCGCATTTCGTGAGATGGTCAAGGAGGCCCGGGTTGAGTTACGCAAGGTGGTTTGGCCGACGCGTCAAGAGACCGGGCAGACGACTGCGATTGTCGTCGTTGTCGTGTTAATTGTGGCTTTGATTTTGTGGGCGCTCGACAGCTTGTTCGCCTGGATTATCGCGTCTCTGATTGGATAGGGGTGATATGTCGAAGCGTTGGTACGTAGTCCAGGCATTTTCTGGATATGAGAAATCAGTGATGCGCAGCATCACTGAACAAGTCGCGTTACATCGTATGGAAGATCGCTTTGGCGAAATCCTCGTTCCGACTGAAGAAGTGGTCGAGATGAAGGAAGGCAAGAAGCGGAAAAGTGAGCGGAAATTCTATCCAGGATACGTGCTTGTCAACATGGAGATGGATGATGAGACCTGGCACCTCGTAAAGAGCGTGCCCCGCGTCCTGGGTTTTGTGGGTGGGACTGCTGAGCGTCCTGCGCCCATCACTGAAGCAGAAGCGGCGCTGATTTTAGATCGGGTCACAGACAGTGCTGAGAAGCCGCGTCCGAAGACCTTGTTTGAGCCTGGTGAGCTTGTGCGCGTGACTGATGGGCCATTTGCTGATTTCACAGGCGTGGTTGAAGAAGTGAATTACGACAAGAGCCGGTTGCAGGTGGCGGTTGTGATTTTTGGGCGGTCGACGCCTGTTGAATTGGAATTTGGTCAGGTCGAGAAAGGCTAGCTCGCCTGACTGGTTAACCGGGGAGCCGAAAGGCGCAATACCCACATAGGAGTCATACATGGCTAAGAAAATTGCAGGCTATATTAAGCTGCAGATTAAAGCCGGCCAGGCGAATCCATCGCCACCGGTCGGACC
>RFUY01000295.1 GCA_009922705.1 Gammaproteobacteria bacterium | reverse complement strand
GCTTTATCATATTTTATGACACCAGAACAAATTAAAACATTCTCTATTTCGGCTGGGTAAACATTCTCACCGCCCGAAATGATCATGTCCTTGATGCGATCCTGGATGAAAACAAACCCTTCGTCGTCCACAGTCGCGACATCCCCTGTCCGCAACCAACGATCCTGGGTAATGGTATCCGCCGTTGCATCAGGGCGATGCCAATACTCAAGCATGATATGGCCGCCGCGAACCCAAACTTCGCCTTGTTCACCTGGCGTCACGTCGCTGCCGTCTTCGTCAACCACACGCACCTCCGTGTGAAAGAAAGCTTTACCGGTAGAGCCTACTTTTTTCAGCGCGTTGTCGGCACCAATCACACAGGCTGGACCGCAAGACTCTGTTAGACCATAGATTTGATGAATTTCAATCTGCATGCCGGCGTACTGCTCAATAAGGCTGACAGGCACAGGGGCTGCACCCGATTGGATCCAGCGGAGTTGCTCCGCCTGAATTTGGTCAGCGGGCACTTGAATCATAAAATTCAGCATCGCCGGAACCAGCAGCGTAGTGGTGATATTTTCATCCTTGATCAGCCCCCAGGCTTTCACAGGATCAAATTCACGCATCACGACGCTCGTGACACCGCGATACACGTTCAGCGCAACCGGGGTTAGCGCACCCACGTGAAACAGGGGCAGTGCCACTAAATATCGATCGCCATCACGCAAGTCGCAACTTGCCTCAAAGGTCAGAATCGCCCAAAAAACCGTGGTGTGACTATGCACCACACCTTTGGGCAAACCCGTCGTGCCCGAGGTGTACATAATGAAGAGCAGGTCATCACCAGTGGCACCCAGTTGCGGCTCGCTCACCGCGCCCTGATTTCTAAACGCGTCATAATGCTCAGAAAAATCCAGCTTACGTTCGACATCACCCGACTCAATCCAACGCACCACGTCGGTCTTGTCTCCCCGACTCTGCAGATCTGCAACCACGGATTGGAACTCTTGTCCGTATAGCAACGTCTGCGCACCGCTATCCTTGATGATAAATTCCAATTCGTCCGCGACGAGCCGCCAATTAAGTGGGACAACCACACCTCCCATTTTCGCGATGGCCAAAAAGGATTCGATGAATTCAACGCTATTCATCAAACACAAAGCGACTCGATCTCCAGGATTAATCCCTGCCGACGCCAAGGCATTAGCCAGCTGATTCACTCGCTCGTTCAAGGCGGAGAAGGTCAGTCGAAGCCCCGTTTGCGGATCGACATAGGCTTCTCGTTCTGGGGTTACTGCCGCTCGGCGC
>RFUY01000294.1 GCA_009922705.1 Gammaproteobacteria bacterium | reverse complement strand
GCGAAGATCCGCGAGCAACCCTGTCCGTACATCCCGAACAAAGTTCCCAGCCTCGGCCATCTTGGTGCCGATGATGGGGATGTCACGGGAGAACTCAGACGTCAGCATGTCTTGGACTTCGCCAAGCGCGATATCAATGCCGTCAAGCATCCGCGTCGGATCAGCCAACATCCCAAGGAGACTAAACTCACTCAGATACTGATCCATGATGGACTGCACATCAGGCACCGAAATCGTGAGCGTCGGCTCACCGGTTCCGAGTCCCGCCGCACTGTCAAAGAATGCGCCAATGCCCCCAGAACCGGTTGCGATGGTCAGAGCATCCAGCGGCAAGGACGCGCCAAACAAGTCCAGTGCAATTGGCAGGTTGACGCCAATATGGCCTTTGATTTCATAGCCAAAGTTGTCCGAGATCCGCTCGCGGGTGAAATCAAATCGACCGTCGTCTTCAATCGATCCACCCGGCTTTTGGTCCAGCATGATGGTGAAGGTGGCGTAATCTTTGGTGCTCGCGATGCCGTCTGCGTCAATGGCAGCCGATCCGTTGACCACCCCTAATTTTGCGGGACCCGCTTCGAGACTCAGTTCAAGATCTTGACCCGCAATGCGTAACCCGACCGTCGCGTAGGTTCCCCGCGCTTGCTCGGCAGGAACGGCCACTTGCTTGGTGACCTCGACGTCAGTGAAGAGTTTGACGTCCGAGGCTTCAGCCACTTCGCGCTGTTCGCCGGCGAACAACTGAACGGTGACCCCCAGCTCTGTCGACAACCACTCCGCCAGTTCAATCAGGGTTGTTTGTCGCTGCCCTGAGAGCTGCCCAGCACCGTGCTCGTCATCCGTATTCCCCGCCTCAAGGCCGGTGACCCAATAACTCTCAACGACCGCCGAAATCGCCGTGACGTCATCGCCCTGTTCGGCCAAGACGGCCTCGAACTCAGCCTTGATTTCATCCTTTTGCGCGGTCGACAGCGTGCTTGAGCGGGCCGTGAAGTTCGCGGCACCAAAGGCCGCCAGAGCCACGGTCTGTTCGCGCGTCGGGTTGTAATCGTAGAGGAAGAACACCGGCGAATCGCCGCTGAAATCGATCCCCGCTTGAATCTGTAATTTCAGTAAGGCACCGACATCGATTTGTCCGCCAGCGCCTGGGTTCAAGACGTCTGCAATGTGGCCGACAAAGTCCATCCCGGCGAGCGCCCCAGGACCTGCGGCAGCCGTTAGCTGTTGCAGATCAAGGCTGAATCCAAAGTTCTGCTCGAACACCTTGTCGAGCTTCAGATGGATGTCGAGAAC
>RFUY01000293.1 GCA_009922705.1 Gammaproteobacteria bacterium | reverse complement strand
ATGCTTCCCCAAAGGACCCTTGACATCGTCGAGGATGTTTTCCACCTCGTTCTGACGATTTTGCTAATGGTGGTGGCATTGGGTGCCGTGATTTACACCGTCATCAGGTTGACCACTACTGCACCGTTCTTTCCAGACGGAATGCTCCAAGCCATCAACGACATTTTGTTCGTTGTCATCATTTTGGAAATTGCGCGGACCGTCATTGCGCGATTCAAAAACGGGTTCTTTCAGCTCAGCCGCTTTCTAATTATTGGGGTGATTGCGTCAGTCCGTCACATATTGTCGGTGGGGTCCTCGCTCACCCTCAACACCGGAAAAACCGCGGAAGCGTTCGAGAGGGCCGTAATTGAGCTTGGCATCAATGCCGGTATCGTTTTAGCGCTCGTCGTAGCGATTTACATCACGCGGCGGTCCGAGCCACGGCCACGCCAGGCATAGCCACAAACTTGGTGGGGCGTTGCCTCTCGCATTACTAACTGAATAGCCCCACGAGCAAGAAGAACCCTGTCGCGATGATGGCCGTCACCGCAACAGCGAAACCTGGCCACAGGTGCCACTCGTTCATCACCTTCACCCACGACTTCTTTGCCATTTTGGGCTCCCTCACTAGCGACCCGAGTTACAAAATGAGAAGGACGAGGGCCAGCAACAGCGCCAGGCTAAAGACGACCATCAACGCGCGGGTGTAGATCAAATATGAGCCACTCGAGGCAATGTTCTTCGCCAAAGCACTGGGGTTCTGCAGAGCCTGAAGGTCCTTAACAATTGTTTGCGCTTCCCGAATAACGGCCAGCTGGTTCAGAACGCTCAACGAGCCAACAGTGACGAGGAAGAGCGCTGCGAAGGACTGCGCGTAGGTGTAATCGCCGTCAAAGTAGCCCATCATCGCAACGACAGTTATCACGCCTAGGGCGATGACAGAAGGCATCTGGGCGGAGATAATTTGACGTCTCTTGTCGTTCCACAGCTCAACGAGATCTTTTTCGTTCACGATTGCTCCTTTTTTAGCCCCCGCAACAGTGCGGGTTCCCCACGCTAACAGGTCGCAGTGTCCAACGACAGAGGCTGTGAGAACACAGCCTCCCACCCGGGAAAACAGGGGTGAATCGCTTGGGACACCGCAGACTGTTCGGAAACTTGGTACACCCCCCGGGACTCGAACCCGGAACCCACTGATTAAGAGATGTGTTCTACACCGCTCAAATGGTTGGTTTTCCCCCACATTACGCAGTTTTCGTGTGTCAGCAAGTGTCAGGAAATGTCAGCTAGACCTGTCCATTGGCTGAC
>RFUY01000292.1 GCA_009922705.1 Gammaproteobacteria bacterium | reverse complement strand
GCTGTTGGATCAGTCGCCTATCCAGAAATGACGGCCCGCGGCTATGACCGACGCATGGTGGTCGCCTCTCTGGCTGGAGGCGGGACCTTGGGACTTTTGATTCCACCGAGCTTATCGCTGCTCATCTATGGTGCGTTGACCGAGAACTCGATTGGTCAATTGTTCCTAGCCGGCCTCATCCCGGGACTCTTCTTTGCAGTCGCATTCATGGTCTATATTTTTTGTCGCTGTGCACTGCGCCCTGAGCTCGCCCCCAGACATCAGACAGCCTTACCGATCAAGACGCTGATCCGGGCTCTCCTCGGGCTCTGGCCCTTCTTGGGATTAATCGCGGCGATCATGGGAAGCATTGCGTTCGGACTCGCCACACCCACTGAAGCGGCTGGTATCGGTGTAATCGCAACAATTGGCGTGGGCTACTTTTGGGGGACGCTGACAGTGCGGTCCCTGGCGGCCAGCCTATTCAACGCAACCGTCCTATTCGCCTCGATCTTATTCGTCGTAATGGGGGCGACAATTCTGGCGCAAGCCGTCAGTCTTCTCGGTGTGCCGCAAGGAATCCTTGACACTGTTCGTGCCGCACAACTTGGGCCGGTCTTGGTGCTCATCTTGGTTGTGCTGATCTATCTCATCCTCGGCTGTTTTTTCGATGGCCTCTCCCTGATGATCATGACGCTCCCCATTGTGTTCCCCTTGATGGTTGGGCTTGGGTATGACCCGATTTGGCTAGGGGTGGTGATCACAATTCTGATCGAAATCGGCCAAGTGACGCCGCCGGTTGGATTAAACCTGTCTGTGCTGGTCTCTGTGACCAAAGAGGGGGTGTCTCTCGGGGAGGTTGCGTCTGCAACTATTCCATATTGGTTGATTCTACTCGGCGGTATTTTGGTGCTCGCAGCGCTCCCGCAACTTGCACTATTTCTGCCAACGGCTCTGATGTGATGAACACTCTGATTTGAGCGCTGAGACACCCCGCTGTGTGGTCCAGATACTCGAAGCATTACTGCGACAAAGACTTGTGCTCAATACACCTGTGAATTTTTGGCCGCTCTGTTCATACCACCTCGCTTGCATCCTGTGGACACTCATCTGCAGTGGTTCGCTACATTTGGACATTCCACTCAGTGGTGATTTTGCATTTGAAGTAGATTCGCTTGACGAGCCTAGGTCCCTAGTCTAGGTTGAAAGAACGCAGGGGAGTCTCGCTTTGGAGACTGAGAGGCTGACATAGCAATTGCTAGTGACGCGACCCTTTGAACCTGACCCAGTTGATACTGGCGGAGGAAGCGAT
>RFUY01000291.1 GCA_009922705.1 Gammaproteobacteria bacterium | reverse complement strand
GGCGCCCTTCGAGTACCTTGTTGACCCGCTCACACGGCAAGCCCGCAGCGGTCAAATGCGCGCAGGTCCCACCGGTTGCGACCAAGGTGAAGCCGAGCTCTAACAAGGATTGTGCGATCGCAACGACCCGTGGCTTGTCCGCTTCACGCACGGAAATAAAGGCTGCCCCAGGTGCCGGCAAGCGATCTCCTGCCGCCGCATGAGCTTTTGCGAAGGCTTCATCAAAGGTATCGCCGGTGCCCATCACCTCGCCCGTTGACTTCATTTCTGGGCCGAGAATTGGATCCACACCCGGGAACTTGGCAAAGGGGAACACACTTTCTTTGACCGAATAAAACGGCGGAATCTTCTCGGCCGTGAACTGCTGGTCAGCCAAGGAGGTGCCCGCCATGCAGCGCGCCGCCACCTTCGCCAAGGAGACGCCAATGCATTTGGAGACAAAGGGCACGGTCCGTGAGGCGCGAGGGTTCACCTCAATCACAAACACCTCGTCACCTTGGACGGCCATTTGCACATTCATCAAGCCCACCACGTGTAACTCACGCGCCATCCGAATCACTTGTTCGCGGATGGTGTCCTGAATCCCCGTCGGCAAACTGTAGGGCGGTAATGAACAGGCAGAGTCACCCGAGTGCACGCCGGCCTGCTCGATGTGTTCCATAATGGCGCCAATGACCACTTGCTCACCATCGGAGACCGCATCCACATCCACCTCAATGGCAGGATCCAAGAACCGATCCAACAACACCGGCGAGTCATCACTGGCAATCACGGCCTCTTCTAAATACCGCTTTAGCTCGGTCAGATTCGAGACAATCTCCATGGCGCGTCCGCCCAACACATAGGAGGGTCGGACCACCATCGGGAAGCCGATGCGCTCGGCAAGCGCCATGCCCTCTTCTAAGCTTCGCGCGGTGGCATTGGCCGGCTGCTTTAAGCCAAGTCGGGTCACCATCTGCTGGAAGCGTTCGCGGTCTTCTGCCCGGTCAATCGCCTCAGGCGAGGTCCCGATGATCGGCACACCGGCGGCTTCCAGTTCTCGGGCGAGTTTTAGGGGGGTCTGACCACCAAACTGGACAATCACGCCTTTTGGCTTTTCTAAGTCCACAATGGACAACACATCTTCCAGCGTGACCGGTTCAAAGAACAACCGATCGGAGGTGTCATAGTCGGTCGAGACGGTCTCAGGGTTACAGTTCACCATGATGGTTTCATAGCCATCCTCGCGCATCGCGAAGGCGGCATGCACACAGCAATAGTCGAACTCAATGCCCTGCCCAATGCGGTTTGG
>RFUY01000030.1 GCA_009922705.1 Gammaproteobacteria bacterium | reverse complement strand
CAAAGTGCGGGTGTGCTCGAGATGGCTTGGGATGGTCGTCGTGCCGATGGTACTGCGGTCCCTCCTGGGTCATACATTATTCGGGGGACCAAGACGGTGGGTGGAAACGCCACTGCGATTGAGCCTCAAACCTACGCCACCGTGAAAACGGTGAGTTGGGACAGCCAAGCGGCTGATCTCAGTCTGAATTTATCAGGTGGGGCGGTCCTTCCCCTCGCTAACGTGACCCGTATCGGGCAGCCCTCGGCCCCTGTGACGACAGCCCAGGCCGAATCCACCACCACTCAAACCGCGCAAATTGAGGAGTAATCCATGTCGTTCTTTACGTCCCTGACCGGATTAAACGCAGCCACCACGCAGCTGGCCGTGACATCAAACAACATCGCGAACGCCGGGACCACCGGGTTTAAGCGTTCACGCTCTGACTTTGGTGACATCTTTGCGACCTCCCCTTTGCAAAAAGCGTCCACGGTCGTGGGCCAGGGGACGGCATTGAAGCAGGTGACTCAGGAATTCTCGCAGGGCAACATTGTCTTGTCTGGAAACTCCTTGGATTTGGCGGTAACCGGCGAAGGATTCTTCCCGCTGCGTTCCTCGGATGGACAGGAGCTGTTTACGCGGAACGGATCCTTCCTACTTGATGAACGAAATACGGTGGTGAACTCTGCTGGACAGTTCATCCGGGTCGCCTCGGTAGACTCTTTGGGGAAGGCCGATTTTGAAGCCGACTTGATTCCACTGCAGATCGCACCTCGGACGGTGGGGCAGGCGATTGCGACGTCATCGATTGATCTGCAAATCAACTTCCCTGGTGGTTCGGATCCGATTATGGAAACGAATCCAGAAACAGGCGCGCAGAGCGTGGTGGCCTTTAATCCCAATGACCCAAATACCTATGCGAAATCAGCGGCCATCACCATTTTTGATGCGAACGGTGAAGATTTCTTATTAACCTTTTACTACCGTCGTACCCAAGTCGCGACCGCGGATGATCCCTTTAGTAAGTGGCAAACGCACATCGTATTGAACAATGAAGAGCTGACACCGACCTTATCGCAAGCGACTGACGCCTCGGGTAACAAGTTATTTGTGAACAAGTACGGTGTGATCAAGCCTGAGACTGATACAGAGGTTTCTGGATTTACCACCAAAACATTCTTTAAGAAGTACAACCTTGATGATCTGGGCCCCGCCTTGGCGTCAACGCCAGCCACAGCAATCGGAAGTATTGCGTCTGGATTGGCCTATCAAAAAGGGGCTGAGGGTGTTCAATTTTCGCCAACTGCGGCGACTCTAGATGCTGACAGCGTCGATCTCACAGTACTCCCTGACACAGTCTCCTTCGATATAGTCATCGACGGAGTTTCGACAACAGTGTCTCGTACCTTTACAGCGACCCCCACGATCGATCAGCTTGCAGATGCATTAGATGGCGCGCTTGGGGCAACTACGGGCCTCGAAAACATGCGTGTATCGGTGGTCGATGAGACACTCCAGTTCAGTCATGACGATGGCCTAACATTCTCGATTGACAATATTTCCCCTGGGGTATTTTCAGCCACGGGAGACGCAGTCGATGGGCAAGCAGCACCTGATTTATCGGATGCATTTAGCCTCTTGATTGATGAAGACCTCGATAATCCGATCGCAAATCCAGTCAGTATTGATCTCTCAGCATTAACTAAGGTGGCGAAAAGCCTGAGTGGACAAGAAGTCGCGACGTTGATGACGAATGAAATTAATCGCCAATTAGGGGATTCAAAATATTTTGATTTAAGAACCAGTGCTTCGTCGCGCTCGTTCAGTCTCGATTGGACAGATGGTGATGGCAATCTGAGAACTGTTGATGTCGAGCTGGACGCGGTACAAGCGACACCAGAGACGATCGCTGCCTCAATCCAGCAGCAGATCCGAGCAGCGACCCAAGATCGCATCGACGTCCAATATAACTATGCCCTCAAACAATTCACCTTTAAGACGGGTGATTTGAACGATGTCTTAGTGATCAAGAACACCGGTTCGAATGTCAATGCGTTGTTTGGTCTGACATCTTCGAGTCGAACGCTGACCATTGATCCAGCTTCTGGAGCGCCGGGCGCCGAAGTATTGCCGCAGGGTGGATCAATACTTCCTGAAGTTCAGCAACGAACGGGTGTTAAGGTCGAGTTCTTCCCGAACTCGGAAGCCGGTGCGATTGACGGTCACTTCACGATTTCTTCGGGCTCTACCGGGGACTCATCCTCGATTCAAGTGAGCGACATATCAGACGAAGCGCTTGCCTATTTTGGATTTGATATTAACGCGGTGACTGTAGAGCGCCCTCTCGCCGTTGGGAAGGAAGATGGTGACGAGGCGGTGCGTGGTGTGGATTCCACAGCGGCACGGGTCTTCGGAACACCCATTCAGTTTGACCCAGATGAGACCTTTTCGGTCGATGAGCTCAGTAATGAGTTCACCATCACCATCGACAGCATCACCGAGACATTTACGCTCCCAACGGGCGACTACAATCTAAATTCGTTTATCACAGCGCTCGAAGATCGCATTAATTCGATGGCGGATAGCGCCGGTCGGACAATTTCTGGTGTCAGCGTGAACTACGACGAGACGCTCGGCGTTTTTACGATTACGTCAGGGACCACAGGGGATGACTCCTTTGTTCAGGTGGAAGGCTCACCCAAATTCGGCTTGACGGATTTGAGTTCAGCCGTTGGCTCGACTGGGAGCTTCAGACGCCCTGTCGCAGAAGTGACTGGCGAAAATAATCAAACGGTGTACGTCCAGCTTGAGCAAACCGATGGCGTTGCGCAGGCCGACAAGATTTTCTTCGAATATGACCGAGACCCAGACACTGAGAACCCAGAAATGCCGGCCGGTGCCGATGGCTTGGACAGCGAGGCGGAATGGCGCCCCTTGTTCTTGGATAAAGGGGAATTGACCTTTGATACCGCGGGACGGTTGGTGTCGCCTCAAAACGGGATCAACTTAAGTAACGTTGTCGTTGGTGCAGAGAAGATTTCTGTGGATTACGCGGGGTCAACCCAGTTCACCAGTGACTTTACCGTCAATACCCAGTCGCAAAATGGTCAGCCCAATGGTTCGTTGGTTGCCGTCGACATTGCCGATGATGGTCTGGTGACCGCGTCGTACTCGAACGGGACCCAGGATTTGAAGGGCAAGATCGTTTTGGCGACGTTCTCAACGCCGAATGGGTTACGCCAGCTTGGCGACTCGACCTTCTTGGCGTCGAACGAATCCGGGGATGCTGTGCTTGGCGAACCAGGGGGCGCGGGTTACGGAACAATCCGTGCGGGTGCACGCGAGCGGGCAAACGTCGATTTGACCTCAGAGCTGGTGGATTTGATCACCGCGCAGCGGAACTTCCAGGCCAACGCGAAAGCGATTGAGACCAGTTCGACGCTGACCTCCACCATCATCAATATTCGAAGTTAACCGTAGGAGGTAGTTCGCCATGGATCGCCTGATCTTTACCGCCACCACGGCGATGAATGAGTATCGGTTGGACCGACAGTCCTTGACCCATGAGCTGGCGAACGTCACCACCACCGGCTTTAAAAAATCCTTCGAAGTGGCAAACCGATCGGTGCGTGTCGAAGGGGAAGGCTTTGACTCACGGTTCTTACCGCGCGCCTTTACCACGAACCGTGTCGATCTCACCAATGGCCCTCGGATGTTTACGGGTCGCCCTTTGGACATCGCGCTCGACAATCAGACGGTATTGGGCGTGCAAGCGGACAATGGAGACTTGGCGTTTACTCGGCGTGGCGATTTCCAAGTTGGCCCGGATGGGCTGTTGCGGACGGGAGAAGGGCATTTAGTCCTGAACGAGGGCGGTGATCCAATCACGCTCCCTGTCGGTTCTGTGACATATGACATCGGTGCAGACGGAACGCTGTCCTTTATGGACCCGTCTGCCCCGGAATTAGGAAGCACACCGGTGACCCGCTTATTTCTCCGAGACGCAAGCGAGACGCCGCTTTCACGGCGAGAGGATGGGTTGTTTACCCCCTCTGAAGGGGGTCCCGATTTTGAAAATGGCACGGGGGTTGCATCAGTCACTGCAGGTGTCTTGGAAGGCAGCAATGTGAGCACAGTGCACACGCTGGTGAAGTTCATTGATCACATGCGCTCATTTGAGATGCAAACCAAGATCATCAAAGAAATGAAAGACAACGACGCCCGGGGCGAAGCCCTGATGCGCTTGTCATAAAGGAGCACGCAGATGGAAGCCTCATTGTGGGTCTCGAAAACAGGACTGGATGCGCAGCAGATGCGCATGACGGTGATTTCGAACAACCTCGCGAACGTCAATACCACTGGGTTTAAACGGGACCGAGCGGTCTTTGAAGATCTGTTGTATCAAAACATTCGTCAGCCTGGTGGAACCACCGGCGGTGACAATGCAGCACCCACTGGCTTAATGCTGGGAACGGGTGTGCGGATTGTGTCAACGGAAAAACTGCATACGCAAGGCAGCATGATCCAAACCAAAAATGCACTGGATATCGCGGTGCAAGGGGAGGGCATGTTCCAGGTATTGCAGCCCGACGGCACCATGGCCTATACCCGCGATGGCTCATTCAAAATGTCGGTCAACCGTGAGTTGGTGACGGCCAATGGCGAGCCGCTTCAGCCCTCGATTGTGATTCCGCAGGACGCGGAGTCGATTTCGATCGGTGAAGATGGCGTTGTGACTGTCCAGCCGTATGGCAACGCGCAGGAGCAGACCATCGGTCAGATCCAGTTGGCGCGTTTTGTGAACTACGCCGGTCTCGAACCGGCAGGGCGTAACCTGTATCGAGAGACCGCTGCCTCAGGCCAGCCGCTGATTGTGAACCCGACCGAAGATGGCGCCGGTGCACTGGCACAGGGCGCCTTGGAAGCGGCCAATGTGAATGTCGTAGAAGAGATGGTGAACATGATCGAGACGCAGCGTGCGTATGAGATCAACTCGAAAGCCATTTCCTCGGTGGACAGCATGTTGCGCTTCTTGAACCAGAATCTGTAACGGATGACGACGATGCGGATGTTTGGACTCACACTCGTCGCGCTCCTTCTTGGAGGCTGTGCCAGCCAGCAAGTGGCTGGACCGACGCCAGAGTTTGCGCCGATTTTTCCCGAAGAGCGGACCGAGCCCCGTGTGGCGACCGGATCGATCTTCATCCCAGACCAAGAAAACGATTGGTTTGGCGAACGGAAAGCGTATCGCGTGGGCGACTTGGTCACGGTGATTTTAAGCGAGCAAACCCAGGCGGAGCGTTCAGCCAATACCACGGCATCCCGCGAGACGGCGAACAATGCACTGTCTGCCTTACAGCTGGCCCGGTTTGGCTCGAACGGTGGCCTGTTGTCGAGTGACTCTGCACTGGGCAGCACCATTGAATCCACCGGCTCCGGCGAGACGGATCAGGCGGCAAGCTTGACCGGATCGATTGCGGCGACCGTGGAGCGTGTCTTACCCAATGGCAATTTGGTCATCCGTGGCGAGAAACTGTTGACCCTGTCGGAGGGGACCGAGGTGATTCAAGTGCAAGGGATCATCCGGCCTGACGATGTGCAGCCTGATAACACCGTGCTGTCCCGTCGGATTGCCAATGCACAGATTTCTTATAAGGGCACTGGCCAGTTGGCAAATGCCCAGCGGGTGCCCTGGGGTACCAATCTGTTCTTTAGCCTGTGGCCATTCTAAGGGAGCTGTCGATGCGTATTCTGGCTCTGTTGACCCTTTGTCTCTCGTTCTCTGCGCAGGCGGATCGGATCAAGGATCTGACCAATGTGGCAGGCGTTCGGAGTAACCAGTTAATTGGATATGGCCTGGTCGTTGGTTTAAACGGCACCGGCGATGGCGCAAACATTTCATTTACCGGTCAGTCCTTGAAGTCGATGCTGAGTCGCTTGGGCGTGAGTGTCGATGGCGTCATCTCAGATTTTGACATTGCGGGGACGCAGGCCTCTGACCTGCCGGTCGATAACGTCGCTGCGGTGATGGTGACAGCAGAGTTGCCGCCGTTTGCGAAGCCAGGGCAAACCATTGACGTGAATGTGTCCACCATCGGTGTGGCAGAGTCGCTTCGTGGTGGAACCTTGGTCTTAACGCGGCTGCGCGGGGTGGACGGCAATGTGTATGCCTTAGCGCAAGGTGCGCTGACTGCGACGGGTGTTGAGGTCAACGCCGCCGGTGATGAGATCACCATTGGCGTGCCAACCTCCGGACGGATTCCGAACGGTGCGTCGGTGGAACGGATGGTGGAAACCCCGTTCTTGCGCTCTGAACATGTTGTCCTCAACGTGCGCTCTGGCGATTTCACAACCGCCAAAGCCATTGTTGAGAAAATTAATGAGACCTTCGGATCTGACACGGCGCAGGCGATTGACGGTGTCTCGATTGCCGTGCGCGCACCGGCTGAGTCCAATCAACGCGTGTCCTTCGTCTCTTTGATTGAGAACCTCGAAGTCACGCCTGGTGAAGCGAGTGCCAAGGTGGTGGTGAATAGCCGTACTGGGACTGTGGTCATTAGTCGGAATGTCCGCGTGACCGCGGCTGCAGTCACCCATGGGCCCATTACGGTCTCAATCGCCGCGACCAACGAGGTGAGTCAGCCCAATCCCTTTACCGATGGACAGACAGCGGTGGTGCAAAACGCTGAGGTGAACATCACCGAGCCCAACAATAAGATGTTCTTGTTCCAGCCTGGCGTGGATCTCAGAGACATTGTGGATGCGGTCAACCAAACTGGCGCGACCCCATCTTCACTCATTGCCATTCTCGAGGCCTTAAAAACCTCGGGCAGTTTGCGCGCAGAGCTTGTGGTGATCTAAATGGATGCCATCGGTCCAAAGTCATCGTTTGACTTCAGCGGAATGGGGGCTCTGAAAGCAGAGGCCGCCCAGCAACCGAACAGCGAAGCCGCCATCGGAAAGGCGGCAAAGCAGTTTGAAGCGCTGTTTATTCAAATGATGTTGAAGTCGATGCGTGATGCGACGCCCAAAGGGGGGCTGTTCGACAGTGAGTCGACCAAAACCTTTGAGCAGATGTATGACACCCAGATCGCTATGGCGCTCTCGGAGCGCGGTGACACTGGACTGTCGGAGATGGTCGCAAACTCCATTCGTCAGTTACAGGACGCATCTGCCGCGTCAGACCTTAAAAAATTTGCCTTAGGCAAACTGCAGGGAGACCCACTTCGCCTAGTCAATGAATCGGATCGTTTCCCGATCTCTGAAGGCTCGACTCAACAATTTTTATTGCAGCGTCGTGGTTTGAATTTAGGAGGGTCTAATTAATGTCTGACCTTCTTGGTATAGGTGCATCTGGGATTAGCGTGTATCAACGCGCCCTTTCAACAGTATCCAATAACATTGCAAACTTGGGGACTGATGGGTATGCACGCCAGACCACAGAAATTAAGCAAAATACCCCGCAGCAGGCAGGTCGAGGTTATATCGGGACGGGCGCCTATTTTGATCGCGTCGCGCGACAATATGACAGTTTCTTAGAAGCCTCGTTGCAGCAGGCAACCTCCGATTTGGAGTCTGAAGGGGCGACTGTGGAATACACCACGCGCCTCCTGGATCTTCTTGGTGGTGAGCGGTCAGGCTTGACTTCGCCGTTAGATAGTTTTTTTGCAGCCACCAAGACCTTGTCGACAGAGCCTGCCAGCACGGCTTATCGGAGTTTGATGCTCCGCAAATCTGATGAACTTGTTGGGCGAATTAATGGGTTATCAGATGACCTGGATGGGCTCGGAGAGCAGGCTTATTCTGCAATGCAGTCCGATATTCGATCGGTCAACGGGTTAGCGACTCAATTGGCGGGGATTAATCGGCAGCTATTGAATAAAAAAAATGAAGTCGATCAGCCTCCTGAGCTCCTTGATCAACGCGACAAATTGCTCCGTGATTTAGCGCAATACGTCAATATCACGACGCGGACCGACGAGAAGGGACAGATAGATGTTTCGCTGAGCGGGTCATTTCGGCAGGGCGTATTGGTCAATGGAGTTAATGCTGGGTTATTGATTGCATCTCAGCCAAATCCTCAGGCTGATGACATTAGTTTCGAGGTTCAAGGCGGTGCTGGAGCGGGAAGCTTATCAGGAGTGACATCGGGGTCGATCGCTGGGTATGCCCGATTTGTCGAATCGACAGTCGTCCTTGCGCGCTCGCGGCTGAATGAGCTCACAACCGTGTTGGCTCGGGAAGTCAATACGATTCAAACTGCTGGACTTGATTTGAACGGTTCGATCGGCTCAGAGTTTTTTGAGATTTCCCCGCAGATCTCAATTGATAAGAGCTCAGCCAGAGGTGAATTCGATGTAAATCCAACCTTTACGTCGGAGGCTACCCTATCCAATGTCACTCTCGATGTTGTTTGGGATGAAGCTGCCGGAGCCTGGCGGGCGACGGATCCAGAAACCAGTCAAGAAATCCGAAGTACTGGTAGCAATTTGATTGAAATTGGCGGTGTACGTTTTCAGATGAGCGGCACCTTCGTGGAAGGCGATCGCTTTACAGTAACGGCGCGTGACAATGCCTCTGCAGGCATTCGGGTCGCATTGACTTCTGGGGATCAAATTGCGGCTGCGTCATTGTTTCGGGTGATTCCTGGGGAAACAAACCTGGCTGGTCTCAATCCAACCGTGTCGTTCACTGAAAGTGATGGACTCTCTGGCTATGCCGCCCCACCCACGATACTGACGACCACCACTGCAAACACCGCGACCCCCTTGGGTGTCATTGCTCCAGGGCAGGATTCTGTGGTGATCACATTGGATCCGGCGTCGGCATCCTCTGCTGCGCTGCAAATTTTGACCCGGGATGGCCGCCATGTGGTGGGAACCAGTACCCCAGATTTTACGTCGATGCTGGCAGATTCCGACTTTTTCTTTGCGGGCTCAACTTACAGTGACAGTTATCTGAATAAGTTAAATGCGTCCGATGGCTCATATAAAGATTTCACACTTGAGTACGGCGCGTTGGCGGATGCCGCAGCCGTGACCTTGTTGACGCCACTGACTGGCTATCAGCTCGATGCGCCATCTACGACTGATTTTGCGGATGGATTTTTGCAACTCACCTTGCTAGCAGCGGGCGGGAAAGCGCAGGTACAACTGTCTGAGTCTGACGCAATCTCTGAGACAGCCGGGGAGATCTCGATTGTTGATGATTTCGTATACATCGGGACGGGTAGTGCCAGTGAACTCGTCGGTGAGGTCAGCTATCCATCCAGTAATGATGAGAATGCGAATCAAACCGTTTTGATATCCTTATACGCAGATGATCCAGACGATCCCCGCTCAAGCACACTTGGTGTGGGCGTTTTATCAGAGCTGGCGACTCGGTTATTGGTGGATGATGGCCGAGATTTGACTTTGGGTGGGATGCCAATCGCGGGCCAGATTTCAGTCAAGGCCGTTGATAGCACAGGAGCGGGTCAGTGGTCTGATGTACTGACCTTGGATTCAGATGCACTGGTCAGCGCGGGCGCCGTGATGTCATCTGGAAGCACCTACCAAGCGGCGCTTACGGTGGATGACTTTCCACTGGCAACGGCAGCCGGCGCGATCGTGAGCTCTGGTCGAATTGAACTCAACGGACAAGCGCTCGGGGATCTCACTGTCGGTTTGTCGGGAGTCGAGGGCTATGGTGCGCTTTCTGCCTTGGATATTAAGGCGTGGATTGATGCAGCAGCGGCAGCAGATGTGGAGGTCACGACGCGCAATGAGATCCAAGTCGATGCTGATGAGATCGCTTTGGTGGATCTTGGACTCTCCCTGAATGCCGTCACGATCACATCGCTGTCAACCGGATCGACGACTGAATTTACCGATTTGGATGATTTGGTGAATTCCATCAATGCACAAACGGGCCTGACTGGTGTCACTGCCTCTGTTAATACGCGCGGAAATCTTGCCCTTGCAAATGAAGATGGCGCTGGCGCCAATATCGTTGTTAGTTCGTCTGTTGACGTGAATGACGACAACCTCTTAGGCGTCGCTAACGGGATTTATTCTGGGAGCTATGTGGTCACTCAGCGCGGAAACACAGAGTCTCCGTTGTTATTTGCGCTCGTCGGTGATGGTACGCCCGCGGATTTAAATGCAGTCGGACTCAATACGGTCATCCGGCTGCAAGGTAATTTGGATGAAGAGCTTGGCCTTTTTTTGACGGATGGTGAGGCGGATGTCTCTGCCGTCAATACGTCAAACGGAACAGCATTGGCAGACGGTCTTCGTGATCGATTAGTGGTCTTCTCTGTTGACGAAGACGACATCTTGACGGTGACCGATCAAGCAACCGGCTCAATTCTCGCCCAGCGGGCTTATGCCGATGAGTTACTACTCCAATATCAGGGAATTACAGTCGTCCTCGATGAACCAGCGCAAGCAGGGGATACCTATGTCGTCGATGGCAATAACACCGGTGCAGGTGGGACCTTTGATGCGCAGGGGAATAATGCAAACTTGCTGCGGATCGTGGCATTGGAAGCTGAAGGAATCATGAGCTCTGGGCTCACACTTGGTGAGTCCTATTTGAGTTTGGTCGGCGATACCGGCAACGTCGCGACCCAAGCGGAAATCTCAGAAAGCGCGCTCACGGTGCTGAAACAACAAGCCACTGAAGCACGCGACCGAATTTCGGGAGTCAGTCTTGATCAAGAGGCTGCCGATCTCATCCGTTTCCAACAGGCGTATCAGGCTTCTGCACAAGTGATGCAGGTTGCCACACGTTTGTTCGACGTCATTCTGCAAGTGCAGTAGGAGTAATTCATGACGATTTCGACCAGCCTGTTTTTTAGCCGTGGCGTGGATCTGATGTCGAAGAGCCAGACGGATCTTGCGAAGCTGCAAGAGAAAGTAGCCTCGGGCAAGGAGCTCGTTCGACCGTCGGATGGCGTCGACCTCGCATTGAATATCTCACGGTTGAAGTCATCGATCGCAAAACTGGACTCCTACAAAGACAGCTTGAACGCCGTCAACGACAGACTTCGGATCGAAGAATCCTATATGACCGGGACATCTGATGTACTTCGGCAAATCAAAACTCTGACGTTGCAGGGTGCAAACGCATCCACCAGCTTGAGTGATAAAAATGTGATTGCCACACAAATTGAGGAATTGATCAATGAGTTGGTGAATCAGGCCAATGGGACGGACGTGAATGGGAACTTTTTATTTGCTGGTACCCGCGTCGCAACACGGCCATATCAGCTCGATGACAGCGGGGTCTTTCGCTATCAGGGTGATCAGGTGAATACGTCTGTCGATTTTAGCTCGACGCGTCAAACTGTGATTGGCCGGTCTGGGCCCGATGTTTTTCAATCTGTCTTCACTGGGGAGATGTTGAATGTTGTCCCCGGTATTTACGATATTGAGCTCACTGGATCTGTTGAAGAGGGCGATCTGTTTCAAGTCAGCCTCGATGGGGTGACCTATGGCTATACCGCTGAATCTGGTGATTCAGCGGAGATAGTCCTTGAAGCGATTCAAACTGAGATTGAGGCAGCTATTGCAGCGGGTACACATGAGTCCATAACTCTGTCTGTGGTCGATAATACAATGACTATCACAGCCGACGATGGCCATGACCGTCGTATTATTGGAACGACCGTCAATGCAACCGATGGTGTCGAGTCCCAGGGGCTGACCGTCACTCAAACTCAGGAACCCGATCCAGGTCGTCCTGAGAAAATCGAATTCTTTGAGAGTCTCCAAGGACTCACAGACTTGTTACGAGTCGGTGACCAGCAGGCAGTCCAAGGCAAGCTCGATGAACTGGATCAGATGATTGACCAGGCCACACTTGGGCTTGCTGATATCGGGGTTGAGATGTCAACCATCGATGCGCAGATCGCGATCAACGACGATTTAAAGTTGAGTTTGCAGGCGGCGTTATCTGGAAAAGAGGATCTGGACTACGCGGCAGCGATTACCAAGATGCAGGCTCAGATGCTGTCTTTGGAAGCGGCGCAGTCCAGCTTCGCAAAAATTTCCCAATTAACCCTCTTTGACTACATTCGGTGATGAAAATGTTGGTTTTACTGGAGTTTTTTGAAGGGACAAAAATTGCCGGTTTTCCGGCACCTGCGGCAACCGCCTTTTTGCCGCCTGAATTGACAACTTTTGGAAATTTATTAAATAACTGTTTTATAAAGGAAAAATTAGAAAATGACCCTATCTAAAACAGTGTATAAAAAAGTTGGCATCGTTTGTGCTTATACGTTTACAGAGAAGTTTGATACACCGAACGATGATTTAAAGGTGTTTGTTAGGAGAGCATTCTCATGGCATTAACAGTCAATACCAACGTCTCAGCGCTCAATGCGCGGCGACATACAACTGACTCGCAGCTTGATATGGCCGTGGCCATGGAGCGGCTGGCGTCTGGTAAGCGGATTAACTCAGCGCGCGATGATGCCGCCGGGTTGGCGATCGCTGGTCGGATGGAGGCTCAGATCTCTGGATTAAACCAGGCGGTCCGAAACTCAGCCGATGCGATCTCCCTGGTACAGACCGCTGAAGGTGCTCTCCAGGAGTATGGTGAGATCCTACAACGGATTCGGGAGCTGGCAATTCAGTCTGCCGGTGGTGCTCCATCAAACTCCGATCGTGTGAACCTTCATAAAGAAGTTGAACAGCTACAAGCGGAGCTTGGCCGAATCGCCAACACGACTCGCTTTAATGGTGGGCTTCTCCTAAACGGAACATTTTTAGATCAGGATTTTCAGATTGGGGCCTCTAACCAAGAAGAGATCCAGGTGAGTATTGAGGATCTACGCCCAGAGACGATTGGGGCGTGGACGCAAACATCGATTAGTAACGTTGGTATGGTTGTTGGTTCAGCCACAAAGACGAATATGTTTTCTGCGACGTCAGCTGGAGCGACCCTGGTAAACGGTGTTGTCGCGCAAACGATTACAGTTGGAGTTGGAGAAGAGACACCGCGCACAGTTGCTATTGATGCAGGTGCGAGTGCTCGTGATATTGCCGATGCTTTGAACCAGTCTGGCGCGATGGTCAATAGCCGGGCAACCACCTCCATCGATGTCTACTTTACAGGCGCTGACGCAGATAGTGCGGCTTTTACCTTTGAATTATCAAATAGTGCGAATCCAGATCTAACTACCACGGTGAGTGTGGGGAGTGGGACATCGAATCGCGAAGAAGCCATGGCAGCATCCATTAATGCCGGCTACTCCAGTCATAATATTTCCGCTACCGTTCTTACGGATGATAGTGGGAACAAATATGTTCAGATGTATCAGGCGAACGGCTACGACATCATCGTTGATGAATACACGGCTGGCTCGACCGATATGGAGCTCGATTTTGGTGGCTATGATGAATTCGTGGTGAACGGCACCGCCGGAGCATCTGCCATTGTGATTGGTGGTTCGATCATTCTCGATGCGCCTGAAAGTACGCTATTGACTACCACAGACACCACGAACTCTGTTCTTGTGGGTACACGTGCGGAATTATCATTCCCCGAAATCGATACAACGCTGGCGAGCTGGGCGAACAAGACTTTCAATATGGTCGTAGGTACGGCAAATGGCCAACGCGCTTTCCAGATCACCACTGCTGGAGCGCATGCTGACTTTGATGCTGTCGTGGCTGACATTCAGGCGAAAATCGATGCGGTCGGTTTGGTAGCTAAGGACGACGTGGCTATTGGAGTCACCTACGTGACCGGGTCTGACACTTTGAACTTCGCCATAACAAGTGGCGTGTCAAACTCGGACAGTACGTTGAAGATTACTGAGTCAGATGTCACTTATGTGCTTGCTGATGACGACGATGGAGATGGCACCGCCGGGAATGAAGAGGTTTGGGATGGGGCTGCCTGGCAAACAGCGGGTTCCCTGAATACTTTGACAGGGACTACTGCAACTGCAGCGTTTCTATCATCAGTAAATATGACCGAAAGTGCTTCTGTTACGTATGCTGAGAACATCGGTGGCGGCACATCGCCCACCGAAGAAGTGCGCTATGTGAGCGAAATCGATATTTCCACACATGCGAGTGCGTTACTTGCGATGACTGTCGTTGATGCGGCTCTTGAAACGGTTGCAGCGAATCGGGCGACACTTGGTGCCGTGGCAAACCGCTTGGAATCCACGATCCAGAACTTGATGACGACGTCTGAAAACACGGCCGCTTCGTTGTCGCGTGTGATGGATGCGGACTACGCAGCGGAATCCAGTGCGCTCGCGAGAGCCCAGGTTCTGCAGCAAGCTTCGATTGCCATCCTGGCGCAAGCAAAC
>RFUY01000290.1 GCA_009922705.1 Gammaproteobacteria bacterium | reverse complement strand
CCGTGACGACAGCGCCCGCCAATAAAACCTGCACTGTGACCAACGGCGCTGGCACGATTGCCGCCGCTAACATCACCAACGTCAACGTCAGCTGCACCAGCGACAAACCTGTGGCGGTCACGACCGAGCAAGTCTTCTCGGTTCCTCGTCAGGTGATCTTAGATGCCACAAAAAGTACCGATCCAAAAGGTAATTCACTGACCTATCGTTGGCGTTTTGTTTCAGGTCCGCCGGGTTATGACGAGGAGAACGTCGGTATCCTTACGGGTAAAAATGCGGGGCGTATCTCGATTTGGCCGTTTGATCCCGTGGGGCGTGTGTACGCGGGTAACTATAAGTTCACGCTAGATGTGAGTAATGGAGCACTAACGAGTGATCCAGTCGAGGTAGAGCTTCAGATCTGTTGCCAACGCACAGGCACGGTTGCGGATGCATCAGACATATTCAAAAAATTGCCCGTTGTGACTCAAAGCGAGATACAGACTGCCTTTGATGCTTTTGCACCGAGTGATTATGGTGAACTCGGCACTTTCGCCTCCATTCACGGGGTCTCGCCTTACCAGCTTGATTTCTTGCGGAAGGTCGCGCCAGGCACGACCAAGCGGGAAATCATTGACGCGAATACTGGGGTGGACTTTGCGATCATTGGTGGGACTACGATTTCTAACTATGCGTTGTCATTTGACAATGTTGTTCAAGTCTCATCGACGCTATCGCAGGTGAATTATCCCGGTGACTATGCGGCATCTAATGCCAAAACGGCATCAGTGAGTGATCCGTTTTGTGATCTTTCACCTTCCCTGATTACATATCGAGCCGAAGATGTGGGAGATTTTCCGCTACCAACTATTGCCGCACAGCCGTTACCCAGTGAGACACAGCGGATCGCGTTTATCAAAGATATATGGGATTTACAGGCCCCAGGTGGGGGTACAGAGTGTGTAAAGGATATCGCTGAGGCGACGCGGGTCACTCTTGATCGCTTAGCAGATCTCAACGCGAATGCTATCGCACTGACGCCATGGGGATGGTTTAAGTCAGGCGAGAACGGTTGGAGTATCGATAAAGCAGGAATCGCTCAAGGATCTAACTTCACCGATGACAATCTGAGCTGGTTTGTTTCGCAGGCCAAAGCGCGCGGAATGAAGGTGATTTGGGTCAATCAATTACAAGGCGTCATTCAACCTGATGGACGATTTTTAGATCCGGGTACCACCACGGCAGCCGATGTCGAGGCTGCGCATGAGGCGCTTGAAACCTATCTCGCGGAGCGCGGGGCGGTGCTCTCCGC
>RFUY01000289.1 GCA_009922705.1 Gammaproteobacteria bacterium | reverse complement strand
GGGTGATGCCTTGTACGCGGAAGATGTGTCCGTGTCAGACTTGGCTCGCGAGTATGGAACCCCCCTTTACCTCTATTCAAAAGCCACACTGCTCCGTCATCTCCATGCCTATACCGACGCACTCGACGGTGTTCCACATTTGGTCTGCTTTGGCATGAAAGCGAACTCAAATCTGAGCATCTTGAAGCTCCTCGCAGAGGCTGGTGCTGGCTTTGATATCGTCTCTGTTGGGGAGCTCGAGCGCGTGCTGATCGCTGGTGGAGATCCAAGTAAGGTGGTGTTTTCCGGTGTTGGTAAGACACCCCAGGAAATGCGTCGTGCACTTGAGGTTGGAATCCATTGCTTCAATGTAGAATCCATTGCAGAACTTCACTTGTTGCAAGACGTTGCAGACCAACTGGGCGTCGTGGCCCCTGTCTCCCTGCGAATCAATCCAGATGTGGATGCCAAGACTCACCCCTACATCTCCACAGGCTTGAAGGGCAATAAGTTTGGAATTCCGCATCATGAGGCGCTGGCCGCCTATCGAATTGCGCGAGATGCCTCAGCGCTCAACCCGATCGGGATCGACTGCCACATTGGCTCACAACTCACGGACACCGCGCCACTGCTCGAAGCCTTGGATCGACTGCTGGGTCTCATCGATCAACTGGCCGCTGAACACATCTCCTTGCATCACATTGACTTAGGGGGCGGCCTTGGGGTCACTTACCAAGATGAGACACCACCTCACCCCTCAACGTACATGGCCGAAATCCGAGCGCGTCTTGAAGGACGTGCATTGACCTTGTTACTCGAACCGGGACGCTCGATCGCCGCCAACGCTGGACTGTTTGTCACCGAGGTGATCCTCACCAAACACAACAGTGGACATGACTTTGCGGTCGTCGATGGCGCCATGAATGACCTGATTCGGCCCAGTCTCTACGGCGCCTGGCAAGCCATTATTCCCGTCGATCGAGCCGCTGACTCGTCGCGAGTCACTGCAACCTATGACGTGGTGGGGCCCGTCTGCGAGTCCGGTGATTTTCTGGGGAAATCGCGCGAGCTCGCACTCAAGGCGGGCGATCTTCTCGCCGTCCGCTCGGCTGGGGCCTATGGGTTTGTGATGGCCAGCAACTACAACTCTCGACCACGGGCTGCGGAGGTCCTCGTCGACGGCAGTACCGCACGCGTGATTCGCGAGCGCGAGACCCTAGAGAGCCTCTGGGAACGTGAACTGGGAGGCTTGGCCTGATGCGCATTCAGTTCACGAAAATGCATGGTCTTGGCAATGATTTTGTCGTCATTGACGCCATCAGTCA
>RFUY01000288.1 GCA_009922705.1 Gammaproteobacteria bacterium | reverse complement strand
ATCTTTTCTTCACTGATCCGGCGCTGGTCATCATTGACTGGAAAGACGGCAGAGCGATATTGCGTCCCGATGTCGGGACCCTGGCGGTTCACTTGGGTTGGATCATGCCATTCGAAAAAGCAGGACAAGAGTGTGGCGAAATCGAGACGCGCTGGGTCATAGACAATTTCCACGGCCTCAGCATGCCCCGTGGAGTCACTGCAGACCTCTCGATAGGTTGGGTCTTGGGTGAAGCCGCCCATGTATCCGACGCGTGTTTCAAGGACGCCGGGGAGGCGCGAAAACCGTTGCTGGACGCCCCAAAAACATCCGGCTGCAAAGTAGGCCTGCTCCATAATCACCTCAGGATGTGCGCTGGACAGCCAGGCGGGCCAGTCCTTCAAGTCCTTCTTTGAATGTGGACGCTGGGAGACAATTCAATGCGGAGAGTGCGTCGGCGACAGCGGATTCTGCACGTGCTCGGGTGTAGGTGAGACCTCCGGTCTTCCGGATGACCTCGCAGACGGCTGAAAACTGGGTTCGATCACCGGAGGTAATGGCGTCAATCAGGAGGTTACGATCGGCTTCGTTCGCACGATCTCGCGCAACGAGGAGCGGTAGCGTCGTTTTCCCATCCGCAAGGTCGTCACCGACATTTTTGCCGAGAGTGGTACTGTCTCCACCATAATCGAGCCAGTCATCCATTAATTGGAATGCCAAGCCGACCGCCATCCCATACCGTTTCAGCGCCGTGACTGTTTGCGCGTTCGCTCCGCACACAAGACCGGCCGCACCCGCTGCGGCTTCGAACAGAACAGCCGTTTTTCGAGTAATGACGGCCTCATAGTCCGCTTCGGTTAAGGTGGCACTGAATTGATGATTGAGCTGCCAGACTTCACCTTCAGCGATGAGATTGGTGGTGTCCGCCAATAGGCGTAGCAAGGCGAGATCGCCGATCCCGACCATTAATTGGAAGGCTCGCGAATAGACGAAGTCGCCGACGAGGACACTTGGGGCGTTTCCAAACAGGATATTCGCGCTCGGCTGTCCGCGCCGCGCTTTAGACTCATCGACCACATCATCGTGCAAAAGCGTGGCTGTGTGTAAACACTCAATCACGGCCGCGGCAGCGATGTGCTGCGTGCTTTCGGTCCCAAGCGCGCGCGCGGCAAGGAGGGTTAACAGAGGGCGCACACGCTTTCCACCTGACTGGATCAAATACTGGCTGACCGTCTCAACGAGATCGACCTCAGAGCCGAGCTGAGAGATCAGTAAATCATTGAGTGCATCGAAGTCAGCGCGGACCAAAGAAATGAGATCGTCGGCGGAAGT
>RFUY01000287.1 GCA_009922705.1 Gammaproteobacteria bacterium | reverse complement strand
GAGCAAGGCCATCAAAGAACGCCGTAAAGAGATTACAGCCGAGAAAGAAGCCCTGTCAACTCCCAAGTAATGACTTGGCTGTATCAAGGTACTGTGGTAGATGTACTTCCTGAAGAATGTGTTGGTTTTGTTTATCTTATAACAAATAAAACTGACCATCGGATGTATATTGGCAAAAAGTTAGCAAAATTTTCCAAGACTACCTATAAAGTGGTCAAACAGAAAAATGGAGTCAAGAAGAAAAAGCGTATTCGTTCTAAGATTGACTCAGACTGGAAAGAATACTACGGTAGCAATGATCAGTTGAACAAAGATGTAGAATCTCTTGGTAGAGATAACTTTATTAGAGAGATTCTACATTACTGTAATTCAAAGGCGGTATGCTCTTACATAGAGGCCAAAGAACAATTTGATAGAAAAGTATTGGAATCGACAGATTATTACAATGGACAAATTAGTGTTCGTGTGCATGGCTCACACATAATAAACAAGCTGTAACAACGGCTATAACTCATCCTGGCTCATATGATAATTAAAGTGTACAACAACTCATCCTGGCTAATTTACTACGCAATGTAGACACTCACAGCGATTTCGCAAATTCAATTAGCAAACTCACAACGACAAGATCACTACTGATAGGCCAGTGTCGCCGATATAATTAGACACCCATAAAACCAGGCACTAGGGTTGCGCTGGGGAAGGAAATTCTGTGCAGTAGCAGAGACTAACGCCCACTATCCTTCACAGGACGAAGTTCGATTGCTTGACCGAGCCCATGGTCGCGCAACTCGCCACCGAGTAGCGGTGGCCGGGGAAGAGAACGACGTCGTCATCGACGCGATGGAGCAGGCGCAGGCTCTCGGCCATCGCCGTCGGATCGGATCCTGGCAGGTCGGTTCGTCCGCAGCCGTCGAGGAACAGCGTGTCGCCGGCGACGAGGCGGCCGTCGACAAGGAAACACTGGCTCCCTGGAGTGTGGCCGGGGGTGTGCACGAGCCGGATCTCGACATCGCCGACGGTCACGACATCACCGGGGGAGTGGGGGACCAGATGGTCGGCGCCCACCCCAGATGCGCGCTCCATCCACTCGACCTCGTCGGATTGCACATGGATGGGGCACGAGACCCGCTCGAGCAGGGCGGCGACCCCCTCGATGTCGTGTCCCATGATCGACCCGCCAACGTGGTCAGCGTGGTAGTGGGTGGCGAGCACGCCGACGACGGTCATGCCGTCATCGCCGACCCGCTCGATGAGGTCGCCCACGTTCCACGCGGGATCGACGAGCAGGCACTCCCCGGTTGAGCGGTCGCCGATCGC
>RFUY01000286.1 GCA_009922705.1 Gammaproteobacteria bacterium | reverse complement strand
GCGGCAGGTCTGGACCGTGGATTTGCACACCACGGTCGATGCGCTTGGCAGACTGTGGCTGTCCAGTCGATATGACGGGCACCGGCTTGATCTCACTGTGTGGGCTGAACGGACTGATACGGTGGCCCTTGCACGCGAGAATCTCGGTGATCTGCGTGCAGAACTGCAGTCACAGGGGTTGCATGTGGGCGACATGGTCGTCTTAGCCGGGCCTCGCCCAATTCGTCCTGCGTTGCGTCACGCGACAGATCAGCATTTGCAGGTGCAGGCATGAAAAAACCGGTCAAAGAAGCGGTCGCACTCGAGTATGGCCAGCACCAAGCCCCCACGGTGTTGCTGAAAGCGGATGCTGAGCTTGCCGAGCGCGTCATTGCCGAAGCGCATCGGCAGGGGATTCTGGTGACGGAAGATGCAGAGCTCCTCTCTGCGCTCTCGTCCGTGGGCTTAAACGAAGAAATTCCGCCAGAGCTCTACCATGCGGTGGCTGTGTTGTTGTCGTGGGTGTATTGGCTCAAAGGACTGACGCCGGATGAGTCGCCGGCGAGCGACTAAATCCGTTGTTTGCGCAGCTGTTGATCGGCAGGGACTGCCACTTCAGATTTCTTAATCAGCGGTTGCGCATGTGGCGGTAACTCGTCGGTTTTAAATATCCACTGGGCTGCGCTCGGAATCCACGTCGGGCGAATAGCACTGAGGAGCAGCCACAGGGCGCTGACAATGGTCATCAAGAGGAGGCTTAATTGCGTCTGAATTGGGAGTGGTTGGGCCTCCTCCGGCGTGATCAGACCTGAGGAAACCCATTGAACTGGGTCTGTTGCGGTCGTGGCAATTTGGCTCCAGGCACCGAAGACGCATACCACAGTGACGGGATCTCCGGTGTTCGCTTGCGTCAGTACTGTTGAAAAGACCGTCGGAAGATCCCGGATATTGACGCGATTGGCATTAATCTGCGCGGTTTGATGCACCGCCAGGCCTTGTTCACAGGCGATGTCAGGGCGGGGTTGCCATTGGCGACTTGAGGTTTGCAGGATTTGAATGAGGGCAATAACAAACACAAGCCCGCTGGCGGCGAGCATGAGACGACGATTGAGTGGGGTAATCGGGGACTCAGGCATCTCCAGACAAGACCGACTTCCTGCTTGAACGAACTTTTCCGAGTTTATCATAGAGTTCAAGCGTCGAGCCGGGGTCTTGGGCTTGTAGCGTCGAGAGTGCGCCACGGATTGCGTCAAGCTGACGAGAGATCAACAGTTCATTGCGTTGATGCGCCCGTTTGCACGCCTCAAGCCGGTCTTGAATGGTATTCCAGAGGGGATTTTT
>RFUY01000285.1 GCA_009922705.1 Gammaproteobacteria bacterium | reverse complement strand
CTATAACCCCTTCGGTGGGTTTGGTGAGGGTCTGGTCTCGGCCACTGGGGGCACCCTGCAGGTCACCTTGTATCAGTCAGTCAATGGCATCGACTCCGAGATCGGCACCTTCCGGGTGGATGAGGTCTTAGACGACGATCGTCTGATTTTGAGCGGTCAAGCCTTCACGGCGCCACTGGTGCGTGCAGTGGTCCACGAAGAGCGCGAGTTCATTACTACGCTCGAAGAATTCATTGCAGCCGTCAATCGCTCTGGGGTGTTGCCGCCGGGTGTCTCACTGGCCTTTGATCCGGTGAGCCGCGTGTTTGCGGTGCCGTTGACCTTCCGCCAGGAATTTGTGCCGATTGATGCACCGCTTGATTTCTCCTTCGATCTTGGTGGTGTGGCGGAGTTCTCGACCAGCGCGCGCGGGTCGATCAATGCCTACGTGGAAGGCTCGGTCGCCTTGTTTGTCGACTTTGATGGGGTCACACGGTTTGGCCAATCGGGGAGTGCGGAGAAGGACTCAAACCTCTTTAGCGATGACACCTTCGCGGTCGATTCTACGATGGTGGGTTATCTCCTCGAGGTTGCTGGCGAGCGCTACGAAGTCACTGGCGTCCAGGGCACTGACACCTTGATTCTGGATCGGGCATTTGAGTCTGCTGTGACTGATCTCAGCTTTACATTGCGTGAAGACCAACTGACCTTCGGATTGCAGGATGTTGGCGTCAAAGGTGGTCTCGAGATGGCGGTCGATGACCTTGAGGTGGGCTTATCGCTTGGCTTCTTGGGCGCGAAAGCAGGTGGCGTGGGCACCGGATCGAAGGTGCGACTGGCTGCAGAAGCGGAAGTCAGTCTGGATCGCGACCCGTTAAATTCCACTGAGGAGTCGCGGCGATTTAAGTTCACGGAATTGGACGGCGATGTGTTTAATTTCCGCTTAACCGGTCAGGCTGAGGCGGTGTTGCGCGGTCTGTCGGTCAATGCGGGGGTCGGCTCAGACATTCCATTGGCGCCAAACATGGAAATCTCCATTCGGGCGTTGGATGCGTTCAATATCGGTGACACCAAAGTCATCAATCAGAATCCCTCGTTGCCGGTCGATATCGAGGCGATGATCGCGGGCAATACCGTCGCAGCGAATGATTTGATCATCGTGTTGCCGGATCTTGGATCTGCCTTTGACTTCAAGAACCTCTCGTTCGCCGACATCATCGATGCGACCCGGACCGGCCTTGAGTTCATCAACGATGCGATCGCGGATCAACCCTTCTACACCACGGAGCTTCCAGTCATTGGCCAATCACTGGCCGACATGTTCCCGTTTGTGGATGGATT
>RFUY01000284.1 GCA_009922705.1 Gammaproteobacteria bacterium | reverse complement strand
TGAGGACATGAATGCCCAGTTCTGCTGAGATCTGAGACACGCTCTGCCTGTGAGGCGGACTCATCCGCCTCCTCACATCAGCTTTAACGGCCTCGCTGTAACGACGCATTGCTCATGTCCTCAAGCCCCCGGGGTGTACTGAACACAGGGGTGACAACTTTCCTGAAACCGGTTGTTATTGCCGCCAAGACCGTTGGCACTCAGGCACGACGGGTCAGTGGCACAATTGTCCTGCGCATAGAGGCATGAGGATGATCGGTATCGCTAAAGCGCTTTAGAGCAGAGCTAGCTACGGGATTCGAAATAGAGCCCATTGATGTTTTCAGCCACAGCCTCCCAAGGACGTTCATCAGCGGCATAGGGCGAGTCAGGGCTTAAAGCCTTTGAGGTCAGTGCTGCACCAGCAAAGGCAGGACCAAAGAGATGACGAATCACCATCAGACCATCGCCTAATGCTGTGGTGTCGCCGTTTTGATCAACATCCAGATCACCAGCATTGATGCCGTCTTGAATGAAGTCGTGGATCTCCTCTGTCGTGCGTGTCGCATCAGGGCTGATCGCTTTATTGGTGAGCTTGTCGCCTGCAAATGCAGGACCAAATAGCTTGCGGATGATCATCAGTCCATCACCAAGGGCTGTGACCACGCCATCACCATCGACATCAAGATCAAAACCACGTGGTGTCAAGGTCGTTGTGGACGGCAAGAAGTCGTAGCCAGCAGAAGTGCCTGATCCGGTGAAGCTAATCCGAGAGCCAGTCAGTGAATCGATTGGTACAGAAGGGTCGTCAAGCGATGCAAAGGAGACGTTTGCAAGCAGCAGTGGTAGGTCCTGAGCTGGGAACGAATTATCAAAGGACGCCCAAAGCAACTGCACCATCCGATCAGTCAAGGGATTGTCATCGAGGTCATCGATATCAGCCAGATCAGCCGTGGTACTGATGGCGGCATCAATCATGCTGCTGACACCGTGATCATCACCCTCTGGTGCAAGCAAGGTGGAGTCGTAGTGGACGTTGAGCGTTAGACCCGAGAGGTTGGCATCACCTGTGCTGACGTTATAGATCAGCGGCAAGTGAATAGAGCCGCCTGGTCTGTAGGCAATGTCGCCAGACCCTGTGGATACGAATTGATAGGTCTCTGATACCGCGTCGATGGATTCAACGAGAAATGGCTCAGAGCTGATGGTCTCCGTTAGCCCATTGCCATCGACATAGGAGACCTGCGCACGAAGCAGCTCAGCTTCATCGTCATTGGTCAGGGTGTAGCTGGTATCGCCATCGGTTGCATCAGTATTGGTGCGATCAAACCAGATATCGGCA
>RFUY01000283.1 GCA_009922705.1 Gammaproteobacteria bacterium | reverse complement strand
ATGGCACACATCGGACAGTGTCTGGTTCGGTGCTGGGTGGACGCACTGCTGCAGGGGTTAATGGGTACCTAGGACGGTATCACTTACAAATCTCGTGCCTAGAAGAAGGAACCGCTCGAATTCCGTTTGGTTGGTTGAGCCCGGGGTCGGACAAACACTCCGTGATGGGGATTTATCTGTCCAAGCTGTTTCCGAAGAAAACACTGACGTACACGACCAATACGAATGGCTCGCCGCGCGCCATGGTCCCGGTGGGTGCCTACGAGAAAGTCATGCCGCTCGATATTTTGCCAACACAGCTATTGCGGGCTCTGATTGTCGGGGACACCGACATGGCCGTCAAATTGGGCGCGCTTGAGCTTGCGGAAGAAGATCTCGCGCTGTGCACCTACGTG
Source organism: Gammaproteobacteria bacterium (assembly GCA_009922705.1). Taxonomy (GTDB): domain Bacteria; phylum Pseudomonadota; class Gammaproteobacteria; order Pseudomonadales; family Litorivicinaceae; genus HIMB30. The sequence continues at coordinate 926 of RFUY01000283.1, read as the reverse complement.
TGTCCTGGTAAATATGAGTACGGCCCGATCCTGCGGGACAATCTCACCACTATTGAAGTTGAGGGGTAATCGATGTCATTACGGACCTTGTTAGATCGAATGGAGCCGAGCTTCCATCCGGGTGGTAAGTATGAAAAGTTCTACGCGCTCTACGAAGCGGTGGATACGATTTTCTATGCGCCGGGCAGTACCACGAAGACGACCGCACACGTTCGTGACGGGATCGATCTGAAACGCATTATGATCACCGTGTGGTTCTGTACCTTCCCCGCAATGTTCGTGGGCGCCTATTTCTTGGGTCAGAACGCGATCGAAGCCATCAACGCGGGCGCGCTCGCCCCAGCCGGTCTTCAGGGCTTTTTAATCACCTTGTTTGCAGGCGAAAACTACTGGCAAGCCCCCGGTCTCTGGACCTATCTGGTGTATGGCTTTGGGCATTTTCTCCCGATCTATCTAACGGTGTTTATCGTTGGTGGGTTTTGGGAGGTGCTGTTCGCGTCGGTGCGTAAACACGAAGTCAATGAGGGGTTCTTTGTGACCTCTGTGTTGTTTTCGTTGACCTGCCCACCAGATCTTCCGCTGTGGCAAGCCGCCCTTGGCATCACCTTTGGGGTCGTTGTCGGCAAAGAGGTCTTCGGGGGTACGGGTAAGAACTTCTTGAATCCAGCGTTGACGGGTCGTGCCTTTTTGTACTTTGCATACCCTGCGCAAATTTCTGGGGATGCAGTGTGGGTCGCCGCGGATGGCTATACCGGTGCAACCGCGTTGTCATTGATGGCGCAAGGGGGTGTAGAGGCACTCAATACCGCGAACCAAGTGGTCTCTGAGTTCACCTGGATGAATGCATTTATCGGCAATGTGCCCGGATCAATTGGTGAGGTGTCAACGCTCGCGATTGCGATTGGTGGGGCGGTGTTATTGATCCA
>RFUY01000282.1 GCA_009922705.1 Gammaproteobacteria bacterium | reverse complement strand
GTTTTTACGAAGCCTACCGTCACATCCCCTTTCAACGCATTTTCACCACCGAGCTGCTTCGCACCAAACAGTCGATCGAACCCTTTGCAGAACAAACCGAAATACCCATTGAACCCATTGCGGAATTGAATGAAATCAACTGGGGATATTTGGAGGGTAAGACTCCGACCAAAAAGGACAAAGCCCTGTTTTTGGATACCATTGAACGATGGGCGGCTGGCCAATTGGATCACGCCATTGCCGGCGGGGAAACTCCCTTGGAAATGTTCGAGCGCCAAAAAAGAGGCCTAGACTTTGCCTTTGCAGGATCGGTCATGGAATCAGCTTTGACTGCATCAGCATCGAGTGCTTTGTTGCAGTACTTCGACCAGTTCCATCCACCCTGGACAGTGCCAGCACATCCGAGAATTGGACCCCAGAAGTTACTTGGATCTGGGAAGTCAGCGATCCATGCCATTCCTCCAGACCAGACCATCGGAGCTTTTCCAGATCCGCCGCATAGTCCGGCTGCGGCATGTAAGGCGGAAAAAAGCGAACAGCTTTTCGCGAATAATCAATCGCGACTGGCACGATCGGCACTTGAGCCGCTAAGGCGATATTATGGAAGCCGCGCTTCCATTCCACCACGCGCTTACGAGTGCCTTCTGGGGTAATCGCGAGGACTAATTGGTCGCGCTGAGCAAATTCTTTGGCAAGCTGTCCCGCTACATCTCCTGCTCGTCTTCGATCAACACCAATCCCACCCAAATAGCGACCAAGAGGTCCCCACGGTCCTTGGAGTGCCGTGTGTTTTACAAGCCACGAAGCGCGGATCTGTAATGCGAAATACGCAAAAATGCCAACGACGAAATCCCAGTTCGAAGTATGCGGCGCAATAGCGAGCACGCATTTGGGGAGATCAGGTAGTTCGCCCTCGACACGCCAACCGAGCAGGGTCAGACCGAAAAGGCCGAGGACACGGCGCCACAGACTTTGATATTGCGGCGTTTGGCTAGGTAACCGCGCAGCACGCGACATCAGCGTGATCTCCAAATGGCGGGTAGTGAATGGGCAAAAGCTCTTGCGCCATCGCGGACATTTTTTTGCCAATCGTCAGCAGCGTTTTCGTCGGCTCGATCAGACACATACTTAAACCCACGCCAAGGGACCTCGAAGCGTTGGCAGACCTTGGCAATCGCAAAGAGCTCCATGTCGACGACATGAACCCCCTGCGCGTGTAACCACGGATCGTGCGCCGTCACAAAGTTATCGCCCGTCGCACACACGAAGCCTGTATGGCCCGAACGAAGTCGATCCGCACCTGATTCAAAAGGCGTACGGCCGCGGGGTGCGAGCGGTTCTGCGTTCATG
>RFUY01000281.1 GCA_009922705.1 Gammaproteobacteria bacterium | reverse complement strand
CATCACAGTGCGATGCGCTATGCGATCGGGCCGCGTCGGGAATTAGGGATGCGGACGATTTTTAATGTGCTCGGGCCCTTGACCAATCCTGCTGGGGCACCCAATCAAGTGCTCGGTGTGTTTCATGAACAGTGGCTGGTGCCTTTGGCGGAAGTGTTGCACCGTTTGGGCTCTCGGCATGTCCTGGTAGTGTGCTCGGAGGATGGCTTAGATGAATTCAGTCTCAGTGCGCCGAGTCGTGTTGCCGAACTAAAAGACGGTCGGGTGCGTGAGTATCGGATCCGGCCACAAGATGTGGGCTTCGAGCTGAGTGAACTCTCCGAATTGGTTGTTCAGGATGCAACCGAATCGCTGGCGCTGGTTCGGATGGCGCTTGAAGCCGCAGATCATCCTGCATCAGATATCGTTGCGTTCAATGCCGGTGCGGCGATCTATGCGGCGGGCTGCGCGCATTCCATTGAAGATGGGATTGAGGCGGCGTGGGATGTGATGGAGTCTGGTGAAGCGTTGGCTAAACTCGAGGCACTGGCGGCGCTGACGCAATCTCTGGCTGGGGCCTCTGCATGAGTTGTGCCGTGACGATTTTAGACCGAATCATTGCCCGCAAACGTGCCGAGGTGCAGGCACTTGAGGCGAGCACCTCTGCGGATCAATGGGTTGAACGCCTCGCGGTGGCGTCTCCGGTGCGTGGATTTGCGCGCGCGATGCAGCAAACAGTGGCGGCAAGGCGGCCTGCTGTGATCGCAGAAATCAAGCGAGCCTCCCCATCCAAGGGGTTGCTCCGTGCCGAGTTTCAGCCGGCGCAACATGCGCAGCAATATGAAGCCGCCGGCGCCACCTGCTTATCTGTGTTAACTGATCGCGATTTTTTCCAAGGGTCTAACGAGGACCTCGTGGCTGCCCGCGGAGCCGTGCATATTCCGGTGATTCGGAAGGATTTTATGGTGGATCCTCTACAAATCACCGAGGCGCGGGCGTTGGGTGCTGACTGCGTGCTGCTGATCGTCGCGGCATTGTCAGATGGTGATTTGCAGGCCTTGCATGCGCATGCGATTGGTTTAGGGCTGGATGTGTTGGTTGAGGTCCACGATGGTGACGAATTGGCGCGGGCATTGCGCCTCGATACGCCCCTCATTGGTATCAATAACCGCAACTTGCATACGTTTGAGACGCGACTAGACACCACGCTGGGGCTGCGCGATGCGGTCCCGAACGATCGGATCTTAGTCACAGAATCAGGGATCATGGAGCATCAGGACGTACGTATGATGCTTGACGCTGGAATTTTTGGATTTTTGGTAGGCGAGGCCTTTATGCGCCAGCCCAACCCAGGGACTGGACTCAAAACCCT
>RFUY01000029.1 GCA_009922705.1 Gammaproteobacteria bacterium | reverse complement strand
CATCGACCCAGGCCACGGGCAATTCCCCGAATTCTGGAGCGCTGTACCTGTATCGGAATTTGATGGCGTCCATCGGAGATCAACAGGACGTCCGCCGCATGTGGATAGACGGTAATGACCTGGCCCACCAAGCCTTCCGCCGACAACACCGGAAATCCTTCCGCAACACCCGCATTCGAGCCGCGATTGATGGTCACCTGATGCACAAAGGGATCTGTTGAAATTGACTGGACTTGGCCCTGTAGCAGTCGAGCCGGCTGGCGCTGGCTCACATCCAACAACCGTCGGAGCTCCGCATTCTCTGCCTGCAGCGATTGTAGTTGCAGCTGTTCAACCCGTAAGCGCTCATTTTCTAATGACAATTGCTGTGTCACGGTCGCGAGATCTTCCCGCGAGCGCGTCGTCTCTTGCGCCCAGAGAAAGAGGCCTTGGGGTGCCGACGCCACGGCCTCAACGGGAACCAGCAGCGTTTTAACGAGCAATCTGAGATCAGTCAGTGCGCCAACGCGCACATCGAGAACCATCATCGCCAAGGCGATACCCAGTGCAATCACCAGACGGACCGCGGCAACACTGGACTGAGAAAACAGTGGCCGCATGCATTAACTCCGGATCAATCCGAGTTGAACAGATTAAACGAGGCCTTATCGATCAACTCGAGTGCGCGTCCGCCCCCACGTGCCACGCAGGTTAAGGGCTCTTCCGCGACCAACACCGGCAATCCAGTTTCCTGGGAGATCAGCTCGTCCAAGCAACGCATCAATGCACCACCACCGGTCAGCACAATGCCCCGTTCAGCAATGTCCGATGCCAATTCTGGGGGCGACTGTTCGAGTGCATTCTTCACCGCAGCGACAATTTGCGCCAACGGCTCCGTCAACGCCTCGTGGATCTGATTACTGGTCAAAGTAAACTGCCGTGGAATCCCCTCGGCGAGATTGCGGCCACGGACATCGAGCTCCAGCTCGTCTTCCAGCGGCAATGCGGTTCCAATTTCATTTTTGATCCGCTCAGCCGTCGAGTCCCCAATCAAGGTCCCAAACCGACGACGGACAAAGCTCACAATCGCTTCATCGAAGCGATCTCCGCCAACCCGCACAGACTCACTAAAGACAATGCCGTTCAACGAGATAATGGCGATTTCGGTGGTCCCGCCCCCAATATCGACCACCATCGACCCACTGGCTTCGGCCACCGGAAGATCAGCGCCCAAGGCCGCGGCCATTGGCTCTTCAATCAAAAAGACTTCGCGAGCACCGGCGCCTAATGCAGATTCTTTGATGGCACGGCGTTCCACTTGAGTCGACATGGCTGGCACACACACCAGCACGCGCGGCGAGGGGCGAATCAGCGAATTCTCATGCACTTTACTGATGAATAACTGCAACATCTTTTCGGTGACATGGAAGTCAGCGATGACCCCATCCTTCAACGGACGGATGGCCTGAATATTCCCCGGCGTCCGCCCCAACATGCGTTTGGCATCGACGCCCACTGCCGCCACTGAACGCTGCGCGCCAACCGTTCGAATCGCAACGACCGATGGCTCATTGAGCACGATGCCCTTGCCTTTGACATAAATCAGGGTATTGGCAGTGCCGAGGTCGATCGACAAATCGTTCGAAAACATGCCACGAATCGATTTAAACATGGAGAACACATCCTTTCAGGGGTCTCATCTACAGAACGCGCAGTCTATCTGAGGCGCTCCGCAAGCAACAGCCTATGCTAGCATGGTGGACTTCATTCAGGGTGTTCTATGGAGTTGTACTATGCCGTCTCTTTCGAGCGATGACGTCACACGCGTCGCACGACTGGCCCGTTTAGGCCTATCTGAAGCCGAAGCAGAGCGCGCACTGACCGATTTATCCGCCATTTTGACCCTTGTCGACGCAATGGCGGGCGTTGAGACATCGGGCGTGGAGCCGCTGAGTAACCCGTTAGACGCAACTCAAGTGCTTCGTCCAGATGAGGTCACTGAAGTGGATGCACGGACGACCCTGATGGCAAATGCCCCGGCGCAAGCCGACGGCCTCTTCTTGGTCCCGAGGGTGGTCGAATGAGCGACTTAAACGCACTCTCTCTTGTGGCGCAAATGGATGGGCTCGCGACCGGTGCCTTCTCAGCAACAGAATTAGTCCAAGCACACCTCGATGCCGTCGACCGGCATGACGCACTGAATGCCTTTATCACCGTCACCGCGGACCTCGCGCTCGACACCGCTGCACAGGCGGATGCCGCCCGAGTCCGCGGTGAGGCCTCACCCCTGGCAGGCATCCCGATCGCACACAAAGATTTATTCTGTACTGAGGGTGTGCTTACCACCTGCGGTAGCCGCATGCTTGAGAATTTTGTGGCGCCCTACGACGCGGAAGTCGTCCGTCGCTGTCAGGCAGCGGGGTTCAGCATGCTCGGAAAACTCAATCTGGACGAGTTTGCGATGGGGTCCTCCAATGAAAACTCTGCATTTGGACCCGTCCGCAATCCTTGGGATCGCTCCCGCGTCCCAGGGGGAAGCTCTGGAGGCTCTGCCGCGGCAGTAGCGGCCCGATTAACACCACTGGCCACCGCCACCGACACAGGCGGTTCGATTCGTCAGCCGGCTGCGTTCACCGGGACCTGTGGTTTAAAGCCGACCTACGGACGCGTCAGCCGATGGGGCATGGTGGCGTATGCATCGAGTCTTGACCAAGGTGGGCTTATCGCCCGTTCAGCGGAAGACCTTGCCATCGGACTGGCGGTCATCGCCGGGCATGATGCGAAAGATTCCACGTCATCGCGTGAAGTGGTTCCCAACTACCGCGCGGCGCTAAACTCGCCGTGTCAAGGCCTCCGGATTGGCTTGCCCAGTGCATTTTTCGACGCGCGCATGTCAGACGCTATGCGGCAAGCACTGGAGACCGTCAAGCAAACCCTGACAGCCTTGGGGGCTGAGCTGATCGAAGTGGAATTACCCCACTTAACACATGCAATTCCAGCCTATTATGTAATTGCACCGGCCGAGGCTAGCTCGAACCTGTCCCGCTTCGATGGCGTCCGATTCGGGCATCGCGTCGCTGATCCGCAGGATTTAACAGATCTCTATACGCGCTCACGGGGCGAGGGATTTGGATCCGAAGTCAAACGCCGCATTCTGATCGGGACCTATGCACTGAGCGAAGGCTACTACGACGCCTACTATAAAAAGGCGCAGCAAATTCGGAGACTGATTAAGCAGGACTTCCTGCAGGCCTTTACCCAGTGTGATCTGCTCCTTGGCCCAACCACTCCTGGAACCGCCTTTGCGATTGGCGCCAAACAGGACGACCCAGTCGCAATGTACTTAGAAGACATCTACACGGTTGCAACCAACTTGGCTGGACTCCCAGGCGGGTCATTCCCCGCGGGGCTCCTCGACGGTCTTCCGGTGGGGTATCAATTGATGGCACCCCATTTTGCGGAAGCACGGATCCTACAAGTTGCACATCACGTTCAGCAGGTGACAGCGTGGCATCAACTGCAACCGGAGGGCCTGTAATGCAATACGAAGCAGTGATTGGCCTTGAGGTCCATGTCCAACTCGCGACCGCCTCTAAAATTTTTTCAGGCGCCGCAACCACCTTTGGCGCGGAGCCTAACCGACAGGCCTCTGCAATCGATTTAGGGCTACCCGGCGTCTTACCGGTTCCCAATCAGGCAGCCTTTGAGATGGCTGTTAAATTTGGTTTGGCCATTGGCGCTGAGATCGGACGCCATTCCGCCTTTGACCGGAAAAATTATTTCTATCCGGACCTCCCGAAGGGCTATCAAATCAGCCAATTCGACCACCCAATTGTCAAACAAGGACAAGTCACTCTGGTACTGGAATCGGGCGAAGAAAAGTGTATTCGAGTCACTCGCGCCCATCTTGAAGAGGATGCTGGGAAAAGTATTCATGATGCTTATGCCGGCATGACGGGCGTCGATCTCAACCGTGCTGGAACTGCGCTGTTAGAAATTGTCTCAGAGCCCGATCTGCGCTCCGCAAAGGAGGCTGTTGCATATCTGAAGATCATTCATTCGATCATTCGCTATCTGGGAATTTCTGACGGCAACATGGCCGAGGGCTCCATGCGCTGTGATTGCAATGTCTCGATCCGGCCAGCGGGCAGCGAGACCCTCGGGACGCGCACAGAAATCAAAAACGTCAACTCGTTCCGGTTTGTCGAACGTGCCATCAACTCAGAAATCGCGCGCCAAATTGAGGTGATTGAAGATGGGGGACGGGTCATTCAGGAAACACGGCTGTATGATCCGGATCGAGACGAGACTCGGTCAATGCGCTCAAAAGAAGAAGCGAATGACTACCGGTATTTCCCGGATCCAGATCTGCTCCCGGTCGAGCTCGATGACGCCTTTATTGAGGCCTGTCGCGCCACCCTCCCAGAGCTTCCGAATGCCCGAAAGGTTCGCTATGTCGCGGAGTACGGCATCACTGAATACGACGCATCAGTGTTGGTGGCAGACCGAGACATCGCAGACTACTTCGAGGCCGTAGCAAACCACTCTGGACAAGGGAAGCTAGCGGCCAACTGGGTCATGGGTAACGTCTTGTCTGAGCTCAACCAAACCGACGGATCGATTGCTGACTTCCCAGTCCAACCTGCGGATCTGACCGCCTTGATTGGTCGCATTACTGATCAAACACTGAACTCAAAAACGGCAAAGACCGTCTTTGAAGGGTTGATGCAACGCGAAGGGTCCGTCGATGCCATCATCGCGGCCCGTGGTCTAGTCCAAGTCACCGATCAGGGGGCGATTGAGGCGTTGGTCGATTCCGTGCTCGCCCAAAATCCTGAGCAGGTCGCGAACTACCGCGCAGCGCCTGAAGAGAAACGTGGGAAAATGCTCGGCTTCTTTGTCGGGCAGACCATGAAAGCGAGCCAAGGCAAGGCAAATCCACAGCAGGTGAATGCTGTCCTTCTCGCCAAGCTTCAGAGCGAGGACTGACAAACCGGACAGGCGGGATCTTTCCGGTATTTAAAGCTGTGCCACTGCATTGTTTTCGCAGAAAACCGCACTAACCGCCCGATCATGCGATCGGGCCAGCCCAACAGAACACCCAAGGCTTCTGTGGCCTGGAGTGCTCCAAGCGTCCCAACCACTGGCCCTAACACCCCTGTTTCCGCGCACGTCATTTCTGTATCCCCGACATCGGGGACAATGCATTGATAGCAAGGGTTTGCGGGAATCCGGGGATCAATGGTCGTCAATTGGCCCTCGAGACCCAGTGCCGCCGCTTGCACAACCGGGACTCCTGCGGCCCAAGCTGCACGATTGATTAAAAATCGCGTTTGGAACCTGTCGGTGCAATCGAGAACCACATCCGCATCAGCAATCAATGCCGGCAGCGTCGTTTCGGTGACAAACTCAGCGCGCGGGCTCAACGTAATCCAAGGATTGATTGCCCGGGCACGTTCACAGGCAGAGATCACTTTGGGCTGGCCGATCGAGGCTTGGGTATGGGCGATTTGACGATGCAGATTGGTGACATCCACCGTATCACCGTCCACCAGCGTCAGACGCCCAATCCCCGCTCCGGCCAGATAGAGGGCGACAGGACTACCTAAACCCCCTAACCCAAGGATCACTGCATGGGACTGTTTCAACTGACGTTGGCCAGCCACATCAACGTCTGACAACAACAATTGCCGTGCGTACAACAACAATTCTTCGTCTGTCATCACCCCTCCCAGCACCCTACGCTAATCCGATCACGCCCCGCGAAATCCTGCGTCACCGACCATCCAGAATACCCGAGTCGTTCCGCCATGTCCGTGAGTACAGCGGCTTGCGTCGGACCATGCTCGAGCACGATCCAGCCCTTCGGTGACAGGACCTCACGGCCTTGTTCGAGTAGAGTGCGTAACCCAAACAAACCGGCCTCCTCCGCGTACAACGCCAAATGTGGCTCAAAGGCAACGACACTGGCTTCGACCAGTGGGTCATCACTGGCGATGTAGGGCGGATTTGCAACCAACAGATCACACCCTGACGCCCCCTCGAGCCAAGAACCCAACTGCCAGCGAACCTCGAGTCCACAGGATTCACCGTTGGCACGCGCAACCGCGAGTGCCTCAGGGCAAATATCCCGTCCGGTCACGGTCCAGTTCGGCGCAGAGGCTTTGAGCGCAAGCGCCACCGCTCCCGATCCCGTACAGACGTCAATCACGCGACAAGACCGATCGCGAGGCAGACAGGCCAAAGCCGCTTCAACCAGACATTCTGTATCAGGTCGCGGAATTAAGACCGCGGGCGTGACTGCCAAACACAATCCATAGAACCACGTATGGCCGAGGATATAGGCCAACGGCTCGCCTGTTTGATGCCGCCTGGCAATGTCGGCGAGCACGGACTGCTGACTCGGGGTTAAGACTTGCTCGGGCGCTGAGTGGCATCGCACCGGATCGAGTCCCAAGCCAAACTGCAGAATCGCCGCACGAGCATCTGGTGTCAGTCCAAGCGATGGCCAGGGCGCCTCAGCCCACCAGCGGCCTAGCGTGGTCACTGCACGCCCATCTCAGCCAATTGCAGTGCCTGGTATTCACGGACCAAGGGGTCAATGACAAGCTCGCAGCTCCCTTCCATCATCTCGTCCAAACGATACAGGGTCAGGTTAATGCGATGATCAGTGACGCGTCCTTGTGGAAAGTTATAGGTTCGAATCCGCTCAGACCGGTCACCACTACCGACCAATGACTTCCGAGTGCTGGCCTCTTCGGCCTGCCGGACTCGACGGGCTTCGTCTTCAAGCCGCGCCTGCAGTAGCGACAACGCCCGTGCTTTATTCTTGTGTTGTGACCGTTCATCTTGGCACTCCACCACCACACCAGTCGGCAAATGCGTGATCCGAATCGCCGAGTCCGTCTTGTTCACGTGCTGGCCCCCAGCGCCACTGGAGCGGAAGGTATCAATGCGCAAATCCTTCGGATCGAGCGTGGTCTCTGCCAATGGATCGGCCTCAGGCAATACGGCAACCGTGCAGGCAGAGGTGTGGATCCGGCCTTGAGATTCTGTTTCTGGGACGCGTTGCACGCGATGAGCACCCGATTCAAACTTCAGTTGTCCGTAGACCCGATCGCCAGAGAGCTTCACCACGACTTCTTTATAGCCCCCTAACTCCGCAGCGCTTTCGCTGACAACTTCCGCGCGCCAGCCCTTTCGCTCGGCAAACTTCAAATACATCCGCAAGAGATCGCCACAGAACAGTCCTGCTTCATCCCCACCGGTGCCAGCACGAATTTCCAAATAAGCGTCACGAGAATCTGCAGGATCTTTGGGAATCAACGCCACAGTTAACTCGGCTTCCAAACGCTGCTTCGCCTCCTGCACACTTGGCTTTTCAGCCTCAGCTAATTCACGTAATTCCGGATCACCGCCGGTTAGCCAACTCTGAATATCAGACAGCTCAGCAGTGACCTGCCGCCATTTCCCCATCAATTCAACGATGGGTGATAGCTCCGCATACTCACGTGAATAGGCCACAAACCGCGCTTGATTCGCCATGGTTTCAGCCTCGGACAACAACATGGAGAGTTCAGCATGACGATCCACCAAACGATCCAATCGGCCCACTAAATTTGGATTCACGGCTTTTCCTCAGTCTCAGAGAGATCAAATAACCGGTTTGCGGCCTCGAGTAGTGACAAATCCCCGCGCTCGGCGGCAGAGCGCAATGCGACGGTCGGGCCATGTAAAAACTTATTGGTGAGCTGACGTGCCAACTGTTGAATGGCCTCTTCCGGAGATTTCCCCGACTCAAGCAACCGCAATGCACGCTGGCTCTCCGCCTCAGCCACTTGCTGCACATCCTCACGCAGCATCCGAATCGTGTCGACGGCGCGATACCCTCGCAACTCACGCTGCCAATCGTCCAATGCGGCATCAATCAGTCGTTCAGCCTCTGCGGCGGCCTCTAAGCGACTCGCTTTGCCTTCTTGAATCACCGCCTCGAGATCATCAACGGTATACAAGTACACCGCTTCGAGATCCCCCACCTCCGGCTCAATATCACGAGGCACGGCCAAATCCACCATAAACATCGGCTTGTATCGACGTACTTTCAACGCGCGCTCTACCGCGCCCTTTCCTAAAATCGGCACCAACGAGCCCGTTGAGCTGATCACAATATCTGCCCGACAGATCGCGTCCGAAAGCCCATCCAATGGATAGGCATGCCCACCGATCGCCGCGGCCAAGACCTCAGCATTGGCGAGCGTCCGGTTGATCACATCCAGTCGGGTCACTCCCTGCTCCAAGAGGTGTTCGGCCACCAGTTGAATCGTCTCACCGGCCCCAACTAATGCCACTTGGCACTGCCCAAGATCGGAAAAAATACGCCCTGCCAGCACCACTGAGGCATAGGCGACGGACACTGGGTTTCGGCCAATCGCGGTCTCTGTTCGCACTCGTTTGGCCACCGAGAGCACTTTTGCAAATGCCGACTCCAATTCTGTGCCCATCGCCTTCGCATCACGTGCCGATCGGATGGCGTCTTTGAACTGGCCCATGATTTGAGGCTCACCCAACACCAACGAATCCAAACCCGCGGCGACCCGCATCATGTGCTGTGCAGCACGCAATTGATCAAACCGATACAGATGCGGCTTTAACGTCTCTGCATCGACACGGTGATAGTGTGCAAGCCAGGCTTCGATCTCTACACTCTCGATAGAGTCAACTGCAAGGAAGAGCTCAGTCCGATTACACGTGGATAAAATGGCACTTTCCCGAACGCCAGGCACGGCTGTTCGCAATCGAGCCAAAGCATCAGGAAGCGTCTCCGCGTCGAACGCGACCTGTTCGCGCAGATCGACCGGAGCCGTGGTATGGTTGAGACCAATCGTTAAGAGAGCCATCAGTGAGAGAGTCAAGCACCAAGCGTCAGTGGCGGGATTGTAGCATCGCTTGCTGCGCGGTCATGTCCTTGATGCTGTCCGGCTGTGAAATTCAGCCAGTGATTGCTGAGGCCGACCCAATCCCGACGACCGGTACCACCCGCTATGAGCCGTCCAGTGTTGGGGGTCAATTGCTGCTCGCCGAAGCATTCCTTCAGGATCCTGACGGTGATCCAGCGCGCGCAATTCCGCTGTATGAGTCGGCTGCCCGTCAATCGGCCGATCCCGCGCTTGCCGCACGCGCCACCGCGGTGGCACGCCAGTACGGTTCAAAAGAGGCAACCGAGCGTGCGCTCGCCGTTTGGCTTGAGCGCGCGCCAATGAGTCTGCAGGCGCACGAGGCAGGCTTCGTGATCGCACTCGAATCAAACGACTCCGCGCGGGCAATCGAGCACTTGACCACGCTGTTGGACGCGAGTGATGACTACAAAACCCAATGGATCAGCAGCTTACTCAGCCGAGCCCCGTCAGAGGATCGCCAACTGTGGATCTCAAGACTGGCTGAACTCGCAAAGGCGCGCGCAAATACGTCATTGGCGATGGTGGTGACCGAACAGATGCTCAATCAAGGGCTCGCCGGAAAACAGTGGCTTGATGACTGGCTTGACCGCCATGCGGCCTACGATGCCCTTCTCTTATACCGTCCGGCTGCCATTGGTGTCTTGAAGCGGCTCCCGAGAGACCAACAATCGATTGATGTCCGCGCTCAATTGGCCCGCTGGATTGGCCTAGAGGGGGATGACCAAGGGGCATTAACCCTCTTGAGTGCCATCGTCGCGGAGGATCCAAAGCGTGATCGTGATCGTCTCACGTTGGCGCTATTATCGATACAACTGGGCGATGTCGAGGCCGCTGAGACGCATCTGAAACGCTTGCTGGCGTCCTCCGAACTTCGATCAACAGCCTATTATCATCTCGGTGATCTCGCCCGACTGGCGGGCGATCAGACCCGCGCCATTGATCGATTCTTACGGGTCGATCAGGGCGAACTCATCGTTGATGCGCGGAAACATCTCGCCCAACTCGCTGTTGAAACCGGAAACCCTGAGCAGGCCGGACGATGGTTTCAAGAAGCGCGTCTGTTGTACCCGCACCTCGCCCCAAATTTATATGTCGCAGAAGCACGATTTCTCGCGGGACGAGACAATCCAGAAGCCGTGATCGCACGCTTGTCGGAAGCGATTGGGCAACATCCAGACAATCCGGACTTGCGTTATTCGCGTGCGCTCGCCTACGCCGAGCGCAATCAAATCGAAGACGCTGAACGCGATTTGCGAGCGATCCTAGCGCTCAACCCCGACAGCATTGATGCCCTGAATGCCTTGGGCTACACCCTTGCAGACCAAACGGATCGATTCGATGAAGCCCTAGAACTCATTGAAAAAGCACTGAACGGCGCACCGGACTCCCCAGCAATCCTCGATTCCATGGGGTGGGTGCTGCTCAAACTAGGACGTCTCGACGAGGCACTGCCCTATTTCGAAAAGGCGTGGACTACGATGCAAGACCACGAAATCGCAGCACACTATGGCGAAGCACTGTGGCGCCTTGGCCGGCAGGCTGAGGCATGGGAAATTTGGAACCAGGGCTTTGCTTCTGAGCCAGAAAGCGACATCATCAAAACCACCATAGAAAGACTGACAAATCCATGATGCGTGTTTTCCCCACAGTGCTGTTGTTGGCCCTACTCGCCGGGTGCTCATTTTTTGGTGACAAAAGTACTGATCCCGAGGTACTGACATTTTTGCCGGCGGCCCAAATTACAGGGTTTGATGTCACCGCCAAAATTTCGATCACTGGGGACGGACGAACGGATACGGGCTCTGTGCGCTGGGTCCACCTTGGGGCCCGTGACGAATGGAGCGTGTTCTCGCCCACTGGAGCCTTGGTCGCCTCACTGGTGGTCACGCCAGACTCTGCGACGCTGACCACACCTGAGAAAGTGATCGAGGCTGTCACCCCAGATGCGTTATTCGAGGTGGAGCTTAATTGGCCATTGCCTGTGTCGTATTTGTCCTATTGGGTGCGAGCGCTTCCCGCACCAAACCTTCCGCATACGTCTAAAACCAGCGATGACGGGCGAGTCACGCAATTGACTCAGGCTGAGTGGACGATTACCTACCAAGGAACGCAACCCGTTCAGAGCGGCACCGATCGGTATGAACTCCCACGCCGTTTGGTCCTGTCGCGCGGGGAAACCGTTTCGATTCGTTGGGCCTCGACAGAATGGCGTTTGATTCCGCTCGGCTGAGCCCCTCTGATCGGCTCCCAGGCGGCTGGACCGCGCCCGCACCAGCAAAAATCAATCGATTTCTGCACATCATCGGGCGTCGAGCGGATGGGTACCATGCACTCGAAACAGGATTTCAGTTCACAGATTGGTGCGATCATGTGCATCTCGCACTCGCTGACACCCTCGCGCTAGTCGAGGATCCCTTAGGGCTCGGACAAGACAATCTTGTGATGAAAGCAGCTCGACTCTTTTTTGAGACCACAGGGATCCCTGGGGGCTGTCAGATTGCCCTCGAGAAGCACTTACCGGATGGCGCAGGTCTCGGCGGTGGCTCGAGTGATGCGGCGACAACTTTGGTGATGCTCAACACCTTGCATGGTCATCCGCTCACGCAAGCGGCCTTGATGGCACTGGGCAGCCGTCTGGGCGCAGATCTCCCAATCTTCATTTTTGGCCGTTCTGCATTTGCGACGGGAATTGGCGATGCCTGTGACGCAGAAGACTGGGGCGGATCTTGTGTGCTGATCGCAACCCCACCATTGAAGGTCGAAACAGGCGCCGTGTTTTCGCATCCAAAGTTGACAAGGGATACCCCCTCTTGCAGAATCCGCGCCTCGCAGTTGGCGATGACTCGAAACGACTGTGAGCCTGTGGTTCGTAACAGCTTTCCGGAGATTGATCGGTTATTTACGGTCTTAGCGCCGTTCGGAAAGCCACGACTAACCGGAACCGGATCCAGTGTGATTGTGATCGATCCTGATCAATCACAACACGCCGCCTTCTCGGAGGCACGTGCACTGGCATCAGTTCAGATTGTAGCGCTCACGGAAACCTCGGTGTTGTATACTGCCAACGCAACCGCGTAACTGGGGTGTGGCCAAGTGGTTAAGGCAGCGGGTTTTGATCCCGCCATCCGTAGGTTCGAATCCTACCACCCCAGCCATTCTTAACGCTCGACGCGAACAAGGAGTCCATCGTGGCCCAGTTGATGCTGTTTTCCGGAAACGCCACCCCTGAACTGTCGAAAAAAGTCTCTGATTACTTGGCCGTTCCACTCGGCAACGCAAGTGTTGGCCGATTCTCCGATGGCGAAATTGCCATTGAAATTGCTGAGAATGTCCGTGGACAAGACGTCTTCGTGCTGCAGTCGACCTGCGCGCCAACCAACGATAACTTAATGGAATTGATTGTAATGTGCGACGCGCTTCGACGCGCCTCCGCCTCCCGCATTACCGCCGTCGTGCCGTATTTCGGCTACGCCCGACAAGACCGTCGGCCACGCTCAGCACGTGTTCCGATTACTGCCAAAGTGGTGGCTGACATCATGGTGGGCGTCGGGATCGATCGGGTCCTCACGGTCGATCTCCACGCAGATCAGATCCAAGGATTCTTCGACGTTGCGGTCGACAACATTTATGCCACACCGGTGATGCTTGAAGACATCCAGCGCCATCAACCCAAGGACGTCACTGTGGTCTCTCCCGATGTAGGGGGCGTGCTTCGGGCGCGCGCGATGGCAAAACTGATCGACACTGACCTCGCCATCATCGACAAACGCCGTCCCCGTGCCAATCAAACGGAAGTGATGAATATCATCGGGGACGTCGATGGCAGAACATGTTTGATTGTCGATGACATCGTCGATACGGCCGGAACACTGTGTAATGCGGCCAAGGCCTTAAAAGAAGCCGGTGCCAAGCGGGTTGTGGCCTACTGCACGCATCCCGTCTTATCAGGCCGCGCGCTCGAAAATTTAACCGACAGTGCGCTTGACGAACTGGTGGTGACTGATAGTATCCCGCTCCGCTCTGAGTTCGTAGACACCGGGCGCGTGCGCGTCATGACCATTGCCGAGTTAATTGGCGAAGCGGTACGACGCGTCAGTAATGAAGAATCCATCAGTGCGATGTTTCGATAACGCGCTGATTTTAGGCCTTTGGCCACCACCATGCCGACATGGTCGAGTGTCGGTCGAGACTGCATAGGAGAAATTGCATGTCTGATTATCGTTTGGACGCGGAAACGCGAAATACAGCAGGGAAAGGTTCGAGCCGCCGCCTGCGTCGACTGGAAGGGCGTGTGCCTGCCGTGATTTACGGTGGCGAGACGGCTCCTCTGTCGATTCAGGTGGCCCACAAGGATCTATTACGCGCACTTGAAGAAGAGGCCTTTTACTCTTCTGTCATTACCTTGACCGTTGATGGCAAGGAAGAGCCTGTCATTTTGAAGGCACTGCAACGGCATCCGGCAAAGCCCGTGGTGTTGCACGCTGACTTCCAACGCGCGTCTGCGAATACCATGTTGAAAGTACATGTGCCGCTTCATTTCACCAATGAAGCCAACTGCATCGCTGTGAAGCAGCAAGGTGGTGTTGTGCATCACGACCTCGTGGAAGTGGAAGTCGCCTGCGCATCCAAGGATCTGCCTGAGTTCATCGAGGTTGATTTGACGTCCGTTGAAATCGACCAAGTCGTGCACCTTTCAGATTTGAAGGCGCCTAAGGGTGTCACCTTTACGGCACTGTCACACGGCTCCGATCTCCCTGTGGTGAGTATCCATAAGGCCAAAGGTGCTGCTGCAGAAAGTGAGCCTGGCGAAGACGCGTGAGTCTGATCCAGCTCATCGCCGGCCTCGGGAATCCGGGGCCGGAATACGCTGAAACCCGGCACAATGCCGGGTTTTGGCTGTTAGATGCGCTACTTCAATCACAAGGGACATGGACCAGCCAGTCGAAATTCTTCGGTTTGACGAGCCGTTGTCAGATTGGCGCTCAGACAGTGCACGTCTTAAAGCCGATGACCTTTATGAATAAATCGGGCCAGTCGGTTTTGGCGGTTGCGCAATTTTACAAGATCCCGCCAGAGGCAATCCTCATCGTGCACGATGAGCTGGACATCAATCCGGGTGAAATTCGTCTCAAACGAGGCGGTGGTCATGGCGGGCACAATGGTCTTCGTGATGTGCAACGCGTCCTTGGGGACTCATATGCTCGGATTCGGGTGGGCATCGGTCATCCTGGGCACAAATCGCAAGTACTCAACTATGTCCTCGGAAAACCGAGAGAGTCGGAGCGCAACGCAATTCAAGAAGGACTTGCAGCCACACTGTCATGGTTGCCTGAGATTGTCCGAGGCGATTGGAGTGCCGCCATGAATGCCCTCCACCAACGGCAAGGAGAGTCTAGTGGGATTTAAGTGTGGCATCGTCGGGTTACCTAACGTGGGGAAATCCACACTCTTTAACGCACTGACGCGCGCTGGAATTGAGGCGCAAAACTTCCCGTTTTGCACCATTGAGCCAAATGCAGGCGTGGTGCCAATTCCGGATCCACGGCTCGATGCACTGGCGAAGATCGTGCATCCAGAACGTGTAGTGCCGACCACCATGGAATTCGTGGACATCGCAGGCTTAGTTGCCGGGGCGAGCAAGGGTGAAGGACTCGGGAACCAGTTTCTGGCCAACATCCGGGAAACCGATGCAATCGCCCATGTCGTCCGGTGTTTTGACGATCCAAATATCATCCATGTGGCCGGCACAGTGGACCCCCTCTCTGACATCGAAGTGATCAATACGGAACTCGCCTTGGCGGATCTCGATTCAGTCGAGAAATATGCGCTTAAAGCCCAAAAACAGGCAAAGGGTGGCGATAAGGATGCAAAGGCCTTGTTGGCACTGTGTGAACGCATGCTGGTGGTGCTAAACGAGGCCAAGCCAGTCCGAGTGCTCGAGTTCAATGACGATGAGCAGCGAATTTTAAAGTCACTGCATCTGTTGACAGTCAAACCGACACTCTACATCGCCAATGTCGCAGAAGACGGATTCACAAATAACCCCTGGCTTGACGCTGTCATCGCCCATGCGGCGGCTGAAGGCGCACAGGTTGTCCCGATTTGTAACAAAATCGAAGCCGAGATTGCCGAACTTGAAGAGGATGAAAAAATCCTGTTCTTGCGCGAAATGGGTCTAGAAGAAGCAGGGCTTGATCGTCTGATTCGGGCAGGCTATCACTTGCTAGGCTTACAGACCTACTTCACCGCTGGCGTCAAAGAAGTCCGCGCTTGGACGATCTCCGTGGGCGCTACAGCGCCTCAAGCGGCTGGAAAAATCCATACTGACTTTGAAAAGGGTTTCATTCGGGCCGAGGTCATTGCCTATGACGATTTCATTACTCTCGGAGGTGAACAGGGTGCGAAAGATGCTGGTAAGTGGCGCTTGGAAGGAAAAGACTACATCTGTAAGGACGGAGATGTCGTGCACTTCCGCTTCAATGTCTAGCGCGCGGATTCTTTGACACCCAGATCAAATCTGGTATCTTTCGCGCCTCTCAAAAGATGGCTATGTAGCTCAGCTGGTTAGAGCACAGCACTCATAATGCTGGGGTCCCCCGTTCAAGTCGGGGCATAGCCACCATTTCCCCTCAAACTTGGGGCTCTTTCCGCGGCTCTTTCCGGCTCTTCCCCACTAATGGGGGATGACCAAT
>RFUY01000280.1 GCA_009922705.1 Gammaproteobacteria bacterium | reverse complement strand
TCCATCGCACAGTTTGCCTGACCCACTAACGCATCAATGGCGTCCACCTCCGCCTCAATCCAAAGGCTGGCCGTGGCGGTATAAAACAAGTCAGTCTGATGAATCATGAGGGCCACCGCGTCAAGCGCGAGCCCCTGGGCGTCCCTGACCCACTGCTCAACCGCTGCGCTGTCACGCCGCAACTGATTGAATGCGAGCGTTCCACCAAAGGTCCCAGGATCTGGGTCACGGCCGTTGAACAGTTGGCTGACCTGCCCTGCCAGCGCTTCAACACCCCCCTGGGTTGCGATCGCTGGCTCCTGGATCGCCCCTACAATCCGCTGAATCTGCACCGCTGACAACAGCCGCTGGAGCAGGACATGCGCCGGCGCAGGTAACACACACCGCGGCGCAGTTGTGACCAGTCGCCCTGTCAAATCAATCACGCCATCAAACTCGGTTGGATCGAGGTCATCCAAGACCTGTACGATCAACGTTTGACCCGCCAGTCGCCGCGCTTCGCCGGCCACCTCAGGGCCATCGGCGAGCACGACCGTATGCTCGGCACACTGCGCCTCGAAGGCACTCATCCAGGGGTCGCACACACTGTGCCCTGCCCCCGCGACAAGCCAACGCATTAGGCGCGCGCCTTCAAGATCTCGAGCATTCGCTTCAAGGGTTCAGCCGCGCCCCATAACAATTGATCCCCCACCGTAAAGGCATTCAAGAACGTTGGTCCCAAATTCATTTTACGAACCCGTCCAACGGGCACTCGCAAGGTGCCAGTGGTCGCCGCAGGCGTCAGTCGCGCCATCGACGCTGGCTTCTCGTTCGGAATCAAGTCGGTCCATGGGGTGCCGTTGGCGAGCACTGCTTCGATCTCATCCAAGGGAATATCGGTCTTTAATTTGATGGTCAGCCCTTGCGAATGGCAACGCATCGCGCCGACACGGACGCAAGTCCCATCCACTGGAATCGGTGATTCTGTCAGCCCCAGGATCTTGTTGCATTCCGCCATCGCCTTCCATTCTTCTCGACTCTGGCCATTGGGTAAGGCTGTGTCGATCCAAGGCAACAGACTTCCCGCCAACGGATAGCCAAAGTGGGTCGTCGGTAACGCGTCGCTTCTCAAGCGTTCGGTCAACTGCCGGTCGATGTCTAAAATTGCAGACGCCGGTGTGGCCAGTTTGTCCGCCACCGAGGCATGCAACTCACCCATCTGCTGAACCAGCTCGCGCATATTGTTCGCGCCCGCCCCACTGGCCGCTTGATAGGTCATTGAGGTAATCCACTCAACCCAGCCTTGACGGATCAAACTCCCGACCGCCATCAGCATCAACCCGACTGTGCAGTTCGCACCAATAAAGTCTTT
>RFUY01000279.1 GCA_009922705.1 Gammaproteobacteria bacterium | reverse complement strand
TATCTGTCTCTACTTCGACCGGAACGACCGCACCATTCTCTGCAATGTCAGGCGCCTTCAACTTGACCTGATCGCTGGGGGTGGTTGCATTTGCACCGATCGCAGCCTTCTTGTTGGGAGTCACTGATGTCACCGTACCTTGGGAAACATTGATCTTATCAACCGTGCTCTATGTGGTTTTGTCTTTGGTCGCAGGGATTCTCACGCGGCGAGCATTCAAAACGTCTGAGGCGGGCAGTTTGGAGCGCCTGATTGGCCGATTAAAGCCATGGTCTGTGGTCGGATTGATCGCGACGGTTGTGTTGCTGTTTGGGTTTCAGGCGGAAACGATCCTTGCAAAGCCCGGCGTGATTGTGCTGATCGCAATCCCCCTAATTCTGCAGACTTACGGGGTGTTTTTATTGGCATGGTGGGGCGCCCGAAAACTCAACCTGCCCCATGCGATTGCGGGACCTGCCTGTTTGATTGGGACCTCGAATTTTTTTGAGTTGGCTGTTGCGGTCGCGATTTCCTTATTCGGATTAAATTCAGGAGCTGCACTGGCAACCGTGGTCGGTGTCTTGGTGGAAGTGCCAGTCATGCTTTCCTTAGTTGCGTTGGTGAATCGTTGGCGTCCTGCTGAGCCTGCCGAGTGATCTTTTGACCACGACGGGGACTTCTGGCAGGGTGACGTATCATCGTTGAGGAGCGTGGAATGTCAGCATTAGTCTCGGTCGAGTGGTTGAAGCATCATCTTGAACAGCCCAATTTGGTTGTGTTGGATGCGACCTATTTTCTTCCAAATACAGGGCGATCGGCAGAGCACGAATTTCTGGATCAGCATATTCCGGGCGCACGTCGCTTTGATCATGATGTCATTGTGGATAGAGAGTCTACGTATCCGCATATGAGACCAACGTTAGATCATTGGCGTGACGCGATGGGGGCGCTTGGGATCCGAGAAGACTCTGAGGTGATTGTATACGATGCCCTAGGGCTGTTTTCTGCACCTCGCTGTTGGTGGTTGTTTCGGTCGTTTGGCCATCGCAGTGTGCGTATCCTCAATGGCGGCCTACCCGCTTGGATTCGTGCAGAGGGCCCCGTTACGTCTGGAGTGTCGATTCATTCGAGTACCGAGTATCAGGGTGGACATGACTATGGCTCTGAGATGGCGGTTGACGCGGTCGGAGTGCAGGAGGCCTTAGCATCTGGCACTGCTGTTATCGATGCACGGAGTGCGGCGCGGTTCCAAGGTCTTGAGTTGGAGCCGCGACCTGGACTCCGATCCGGTCATATTCCTGGGAGTGCGAACTTACCCTTTACGGACTTGATTGACCCAGTCCTCGGACAACTGTATTCCCATGATGCCTTA
>RFUY01000278.1 GCA_009922705.1 Gammaproteobacteria bacterium | reverse complement strand
TTGGTCTTGATTATGGAGCTGTTGCGTGGATCCTTAGACTGTATGAAGTGGAGGATCAGCGCGCCGTGCTCGAGGATCTGCAGATCATGGAAGCCGCGGCCATGGCCAAGTTGAACGAAAGGAGCGCGTGAGATGAACCTAGATGCGCTGCTACGGATTAAGGCCAGCGTTGATGGCGAGAACAATATCCGGCGCCTTGGCAACTCGATGCAGGGCGTACAGGGCAAGGTCAAGAACCTGCAGGCTGCTGTTGGCGGCCTTAGCGGTGCGCTGAAAGGATTAGCCGCAGGCTTGGCACTGGGCGCCTTTACTGCATTTGTAAAGCAAGGCATTGATGCAGCCGACGCGATGGGCAAGGCTGCGACGCGGACGGGTGTTGCGGCTCAGGCATTGCTGGGGATGCAAAATGCTGCAGCGCTTGCGGATGTGAGCAATGAGCAGCTAATCAAAGGACTGACAAAGCTAAACGTCAACATTGTTGCTGCTGCTGAAGGCAACGATGAGCTAAACAAGCGCTTCCAACAGCTTGGCATCACTATTAAGGCGCAGGATGGCACACTGAAATCGACAGAGCAGATCTTTCGCGAGATCTCTGATCGCTTTGCTGACATGCCGGATGGCGCGCAGAAGGCCGCTGCAGCCGTATCGCTATTTGGCAAGTCAGGCGTTGAGCTGATCACACTGCTCAATAGTGGCGCCGCCAGTTTTGATGAGTTTAATTACAAACTGAGCGATGAGTTTGCCGCTCGCTCTGAGTACTTTAACGACAGCATCACGAAGATGGGTTTCAAGACCCAAGGCTTCCAGATGCAGTTGATGGATGCCCTGCTACCGGCTCTGCAGAGCATTCTCGATGAGTTCAGCAATCTATTCAACACCGAACAAGATTGGACGGCGTTGTTTGATGTGATCATCTTTGGGATGCGCAGTATTGCCACTGTGATCTTCGCAACCGTCAAGCTGGTTGATGTGCTCGTGAAGAGTTTGGTCGCAGCCGTTGATGTTGCTTATAAGTTGTTTATTGAGCGGGACATTGGCGCTGCTTTTAGGGCGGTGCAAAACCGCTTTACCGATGTGGTTGCGCAAGCCCGACAAGATTTTGCAGCCATTGGGCGCATGTGGACTGACGCCCCGGCGCCAGGTGGCCGCGCCCGTACACGTGGCTTTGAAATGCGTGATCTCGCAGCAGAACGCGAACGTGACGCGGCCGCGAAGAAAGCAGCGTCTGAAGCTGAGCGCTTAGCGCAAAAGCGCAACGATATTGGCCAAAAGGCACTATCACTGCAAGAGCAACTGCGCCGAAAGCTGGAAGATGTGAACGCAGCTTATGCCGGTGTCGGTGCCACTCCGATTGAGCAACTGCTGCTCGATCGCGC
>RFUY01000277.1 GCA_009922705.1 Gammaproteobacteria bacterium | reverse complement strand
ATGCCAGACGAGCGCCGCTATCGCCTCACCGATGCTGCGATGCAGCCCCATCCCCATCAGGCGTCGATCGGCGTGGAGGTGAGCACCGCCTGCGGCAGCTGGCGCACGTTGCAGAACCCCACCAGTGCCGCTGCTGTCACCACCGATCAGGGCGGACGCAATCTCTGAATCCATCGCAGAGCGAACATCAGGCCTGCGCTGGATGCGGTTTCCTGCGGCAACCTGCGCTTTCGGCATGGCTTCTGACGCCCTCAAGTCACACGCATCCTTCCGGCAACAGCGTTTCGGCTCCACCGCCCATGCGGATCTGGTGGCGGTTCAGTTCTGGATGAATGGTTGCGCCCAGGTCGCCCATATCAGCCCTGCCGGCCTGAGGCGGTATCGCCAGGAGCTGCTGGCCACAGGTGCTGTGTTGCTCACTTGAACAGGCATGATCCCAAGGTCAAGCTGAAACTTTCTGGACATATCCTCTGAACTCTGCATCGTGTGGTCAGCTCAGAGGATGTGTTCGCCATGTACACGATCGAGCGCCTTGCCGATCAGGGATGGACAAAAGAGATCACCTGCAACACCGAATTCAAGGCTTTCATCAATGCCCGCACCAAGTGCATGGCCACGGGTAATACCTACCGAGTCACAAGTCGTGATGAAAAGGTAAATTATCTAATCACTCTCAAAGATTGCAGGAGACAATTTGGAGCGCGTTAGCTCTTTTGGTTTCTTGATTGTTGCTTGGCTGCATCGTTATTTCGCTCGCATGGCTTGCTGCCGGCTGGCCTAAGTTCGTGAACGTCGATTGTTATTATTTTTTGGTTGTGCGCATGTAGAGCCTGGTTTTTCGTGCTTGAAGCGCTCAGGTTTGTTCATTGATGTTCTTTGCGGTTTTCGCGTGCTGTTTGCACTTTGCATTTCTTCTTGTTGGCTTTTTGCGGATTATTTTTGATGCAGAGTGGCGCGGATCCTTGCGCGGTGATCAACTCGTCTGTTGTGGGTACAACTGCTTAAAGCACCGTTCGGCATCACGCCTGCCGACCTTGGTGTGGTGATTTTTTGGCACCCACTGAAGGACCTGATCAACGTTGGTGCATCCGCCGTCAATGGCGCTTTGCACCAACTGACGGTTGGTCCAAATGCCATTTGGTAGAGGATGTAGAGGGTTTTTCCCGGAACCTTTTAATACGCAGGAATTGGACCCATCAACTGATTGATTTTTGCTTTTAACGATAAGTGGGCCATAACCCCCCTGACCCTCTACCAATCGCTCAGATCCATTTGCAGGGGTGGGATTTGCTGGTAGAGGGTTGGCGTCAGAATCCTCTACTGGTAGAGTATCCGATCCTCTACCGGCAGGCTGCAAGTCGAAGTACTCTTCGATTTTT
>RFUY01000276.1 GCA_009922705.1 Gammaproteobacteria bacterium | reverse complement strand
CGTTTCTTTTCAGCATCTGGTTCTTGTTCCACGAGCTATTGCATGTGCCGTGGCCACAATCGGCGATTGGTGATGTGCTACCAGATCTTCGGCGGCTGACCGGTAATTTGATTTAACCAATAATGAGAGTGTTTTAGATGAGTGAAGCAACTAAGGGTCCCATAGACCAGACAGGTCTTTCCAATGAGAAAATATATGGTAGTGACCTTATTGCTGACGCGTTACGCGAACAGAAATTTCCTTATATCTGTTTGAATCCTGGCGCTAGTTACCGTGGTTTACATGATAGTTTGGTGAATTATCTTGGCAACAAGACGCCTGAAATCATCACATGTATGCATGAAGAGCACGCAGTTGGCATTGCTCAGGGCTATGCCAAGGTAACGGACCAGGCTCTGGCGGTGGCGGTGCATTCAAATGTTGGTTTGATGCATGCGTCGATGGGGATGTTTAATGCATGGTGCGACCGGGCGCCAATGCTAGTGATTGGCGCAACGGGGCCACTTGACGCTGCACAAAGGCGGCCGTGGATCGAATGGATCCACACAACTATCGATCAAGGCGGCATGGTGCGTGGATTTACCAAATGGGACGATCAACCCGGATCACCCGAGGCGGCGGTTGAGTCAATCCGCCGTGGCGTAATGCTAGCTAACACCCATCCATCAGGTCCGGTTTACATCAATTTGGACGTGACGGTTCAGGAACAAGAGGTTGCTAAAAGGCCAAAACTTGATGATTTTGGGCATTTTCCTACGCCGGATGATGCTGAGCCGCCGCGAGCTGCACTGAATGCTGCGTTGGAAATCCTTAAAACTGCGAAACGCCCGTTTATCTTTTGCGGTCGTGGCAGCCGCCGCGAAGATGAATGGCGAGACCGCATTGCATTGGCCGAACGCATCAATGCGCGCACCGCCACGCATATGAAACTGGCGGCCGGATTTCCGACAAACCACCCGGCCTTTGTCGGCGAAACCGGCTGGCGTTTGAAAGGGGCTGTGCATGATGCGGTAACGTCGGCGGATGTCGTCGTGATGCTTGATTGGCTTGATGCTGGCAATATGCTTAAATTGGCCTTCCCGCCAGGCACACCGCGTCCGAAGGTCATTAACATTTCGAATGATTTTCAATTACATCGTGGCTGGAACATGGATTACGGCGGCTTGCCGGCTGTCGAGGTACAACTACGCGCTCTGGCGACCCTCGCCCATTTCGCAGGGGTAATGAAGTCAATCGGCGCCGAAGTTGACCCGTATTGGACCGACGTCTCGTTCTTTTCCAGTCGACGGGTTCTGGGAATGCTCTCGTCGGGCGTCGAGACGAAACTTCGCGGAATCATGGACAGGATCCGCTTGGCGTCGGGTTCTTCCAGTGGCGAG
>RFUY01000275.1 GCA_009922705.1 Gammaproteobacteria bacterium | reverse complement strand
CGACGACGACTCTTCCTTGCGGCGCGCTCTGCAGTGGCGCCAGCAGATGATGAACGAGCAAAAAATGTCCGAGATGATTCACGGCAAAATGCTGCTCCACCGCACCGACCAGTCGTCGCTCACCGAGCACCATGATGCCGGCGTTACAGACCAGCGCGTCTAGCTGCGTTGCCATCTGCTTAAAGCGCTGTGCGCACGCCAATATTGACTCGGGTTGTTCTAGCTCCAGCTGGAGTGGGCGACAATCTCCGCCCACTTGCCGACAGGCTATCTGTGCCCGCTCAAGAGTTCGACCCGTGAGCCAAACAGTCGCGCCACGGCCCACTAAAGCGCGCGCAGACTCTAAACCCAGCCCAGACGTCCCGCCGGTGATTAAAATATTGCGATCTTTGAGATCAAGCCCTGCCACCACATCAAATGCCGTGGACTCTGCGGTAAAGCTTGAGAGAGGAACTCCATCAGGACGAACAACGGGCTCGTCAGCTGATGAGCAGGCAACGACGGAAGTCGTTGCTAGACCCGCTGCGGAAAATTGTACGAATTGGCGACGCGAAATAGGCATGACGTCAACGTTAGCATAGCGCCCCCTAGTACACCGAGTCTCGAATATCCGAAATAAACAGTCAGCCTGGAATCACCCTCGTACACAGGGACTGAAAAGATCCAGCTCCGTACGCTTGGCCGGAAGTCTGATATCCATCAAACCCAATACTGAGTGAAAGAGGAAGTCATGAGAAACTGGGCGATGACTAGATTGGCGAATACAGTCCGAATTCAACCCCATATGCTCACCGAAACCAGCGCTCATCCAGAACACCATCGGCACTTCGAGTTGCTCTTTAGGGGCAACCGCATACGGAATCGCGTGTAGAAATAAGCCCTTCTCTCCTAGTGATTCTCCATGGTCGGAGACATAAATAAAAGCGCTATCGATACGCTGCGACTGATCAGATAGCTTTCTGATCGTCTCTGCCAATAAAGTGTCGCTATATAAAATGGTGTTGTCATACGCATTGACAATTTCTTCGATTGTGCAGAGTGAAAAATCCGTCTCCAGACAGACAGGTGTAAATCGCTCATATTCCTTTGGATAACGGAGGTGATACCCCGGACCATGACTACCCAACATGTGTATGACGAGCACGGTGTCGCGATTTATATGTGCCAGTTCATTCCAAACTTTCTCGAAAAGGGCGCCATCCATACACGGTGTTGTAGCCCGACATAGGTCCGATGAGGGCGCAGCGTCAACTCGCATTTCGACTCTGTCCCCACACGCTCCGTTACAACTCGTATTGTTGTCGAACCATAGGATGTCAAAACCAGCTCGCTCCATTACATCTAATAAATTGTCACGTGCGCGCGCACGACGGACCGAAAACTCTTCGCGACTTAGATCTGAAAATAAAC
>RFUY01000274.1 GCA_009922705.1 Gammaproteobacteria bacterium | reverse complement strand
CGAGCTTCGATGAAGTTCCTCAACGACAATCAAGCCACTTTGATGGCCGGCGCCGGAGCGGCCGTGATGCAAAAAATCATGGCCGATGAGCGCGCATCGGCCGAACTGGTCACCATGATGCAGAACATGCAGCAAAGCGGCGACGATCGCGGAACCACGTTCCGACCTGGTGGAGGCGTACGCGACGACCAGTTGCCGACATCAGCGGGCGAGTAATACCCGCCGAGTCTCAGTCGTCTTTCAACGCGACCGCATTCGGAGTCACGTTCATTTTGGGCTCGTATTCGGCGACATCGACGTGTCGAGCCTCGACGCCCATCGTCGTGCGCAATTCGACACGACACGCCTCACATGGCCCGTAGAAACGTCCGTCATGCCGTGCGTTGCAGCGAGGACAGACCGAGAATTCCTCGGGAAGAAGTGGGAGTGAGCCAGACACCGCGCCGACCTTAGTTGCGACTCGTGTCCGTGGCTCGTCCATCGGCCGACGACGCACCATCTACTCTGCACTCGTGCACGTCGACGACAAATGGGAACTCCTCGAACAGATCACCTCCGGAGGTACCGCAGTGATCGGAACGCCCGATGATCTCGTTGCGGCCATCCGAAATCTTCAGGCGATCACTGGCGGCTTCGGGATCGTGCTCGGCTTCGCACACGATTGGGCGAACCGTGAGAACACCCGGCGCTCGTGGGACATGGTGGCCAGAAAAAGGCTCTTCATCCGGTCGGCAACCTCGGAACGAGGACATGACCTAAGAGAAATGGCGCTGGTAGCATACGGAGGTGCTGGTCCCCTATTAGCGGCTGACGTTGCCCAAGAATCTGGTTGCCCAGTGGTTATTATTCCACCAGCACCCGGAACTTTATGTGCCCGCGGTATTCTGATGTCAGATCCAACAACAGATTTTGTCGAAACAGTCCTTGCGCCAGCTGATGACAACGGCTGGCAATCAACAGAAAAGGCTTTCAGCCGCATGACTGAATCGGCAAAAAGTTGGCTCAACAATCAAACACTTGACCAAACAAGACATAAGATTTCACGCATTATCGAAGCCCGTTATCTGGGCCAGGGCTTCGAAGCTGCAACTGAGACCCTTGAGGGAGACACTCTTTCAGAATTCGTTGAAAGGTTTCACAAAACTCATCGCAGCGAACACGGCTATGAAATACGTTCGCGCAAAGTAGAAATTGTTAACTGTCGGGTAATCGCTACGGCAACAGGTTTTAAGTCAAATCCAAGCCAATTAAACAAATGCGATTTTTCCGACTATTCGACTGAGACACGCAAAGTTTGCTTTGATGGACAAATCCGTATTGATACGGCCATCTACGAACGCCCAAAAATAAGTCCTGGCACAAACATCAGAGGCCCGGCCATCATAATTGAAAAGACGGCCACTACAGTTA
>RFUY01000273.1 GCA_009922705.1 Gammaproteobacteria bacterium | reverse complement strand
CAGCACTCGTGCACGATCAGTGGATTAACGAACGAGGTTGAGCACACTTTTTCCGTCGTCGCAGTCAACGCGGCTGGAGTTGCGAGCGCAGCCTCTAATTCGGTCTCCGCAACCCCGTCACCTGCTGAAATTGCACCAAGAGTCGCAACAATTTCCCCTGTCGATCCGATAAGGGTGGCCGACACTCGTCGGCCTCCCTCAGATGGGGTACCGGCAAAAAGAATCGGTCACGAACAAGTCTTCAAAGTTACGGTCTCCGACACCATCAATCTTGCACCGAGCGAGATTGAAGCCGTTGCGTTAAATGTCACGCTTACTGACACCGTTGCCGGCATCTATGGAGGATTCGCCACTGTATTCCCGTGTGGGCCATCAATTCCAGACGCGTCAAGCCTGAACTTTACGAGCGGCATGACCATTGCAACCGGTGTCCTCAGCGCCACGAACGATGATGGCGATATTTGCATTTACTTGTACGGAGAGGCCCACGTAATCGTTGATGTAACCGGAGTTGTTCGAGCCGGCAACGGTTACCACTCATTCGCTCCGCGGCGGCAAACCGATACCCGACGTGGATCAGACCAGACTGTGGCCCAGCCAGTTATTTATTCTTCTCTCGAGATCCAACTGACCGAAATGGACAAATTCGGTCTAGACGAGATCACCGCTATCTCTGCAACGCTCACCGTCACCTCAACAGTTGCTCCCCCAGTCGGCGGATTCGCCACTGTTTATGCATGTGACTCTGAACCTCCTGATGCATCGACACTAAATTTTGTTACTAACCAGACCGTTGCCAACTCGTTCATCAGCCCTATTTCTGAAAATGGAAAGCTCTGCGTCTACATCTACGGCGAAGCCGATGTCATTGTCGACATCAATGGCGCATTCACCGTGGCATCGGAGTTTTCCCCTGTGCAGCCAACACGGATAACGGATACTCGCAGGACCGCGGCGATTGGCACGCTGACAACAAACGCAACTGATCTTGTAGTTCCAATACACATTGAATCTCATTCCGTTCTCAACGTTGACACCACGGTGACTCTCAACATTACGGCCGTCGGTACCACCGCCCCTGACGTAGGTGGGTTCCTAACCGTTTATCCGTGCGGCGCGAGACCCGATACTTCGACACTGAATTTCAGATCTGGCCAGATCATTGCGAACTCGGTGGTTACACCTGTTTCTGCGAATGGAACGATCTGTGTGTACGTCTATGGAAAAGCCGACGTTCTCATAGATGTCAACGGAATTAGCAAAGCTCAGTAGCCGTCCTAAAAATTTTCAAATTTTTTCGCTCTTCCTGTAACAAATCGCCCGACATTGGCGATTGCAGAGATGTCCGCCAACAAGTCGGCGGCCAACTAAGGGAGAAAAACATGAAGAAATTGATGATTACATCGCTCGT
>RFUY01000272.1 GCA_009922705.1 Gammaproteobacteria bacterium | reverse complement strand
CGCGACCTCAATCGTACTCGGACGCGCATCCAAGCGTTCGAGATGCCAGAGATGTCCACCGTCATCGACAATGGCGATCGTCACTGCGAGTTGTTGCGCCAGCGCCTTCGTCCGACAGGCCTCGGCCAGGACCCTTACATCCTCATGGGTCAAACACGGCTTCTGTCGCATGACCGATCCCCCAAAGATTACGCCTTAAACACCCTCACCCCAGCGAGCGGCACGCTGTACCGCACCGGTATAGCCCACGCGGCCATACGCCAGAATGGCAATACCAATTGACCCGCCCAAGAGACAGACGAGGGCAAGGCTGGGCGCGATGCCCTTGTCATAATTAAAGACGTAATCCGACAACAAGCCGACCGCCCCCGAGCCCACTGCGATCCCGACGAGACCGGTCAACAAGGTGTACACCGCCACCACCTGCCCCCGTAGTTGATTAGGCGTCACTTGATTCAGTGCGGTAAGCGCCGCAGTGATCGACCAGGTCGCAAATAACGAGGTACAAATGTGCCCAGCCAACGCCAACTCAGGCGAAGGCACCAAGCACTTTGCCGTACCAAAAATAGCCCACGCTAAACACTGCAACATCATCACCAAAATGGGCCCATCCTCACGACCACGTTTGGCTAACCACGAGAGCGACCATCCCGCCGTAATTGCACTGACAATCCCAAACGGTACACCCACCAACGCCAGCGCCATCGCGATTTGTTTGGGCTCCCATTCATGTACGCGCACGAACAAAGTGGGGAACCAGGCGAGCTGGGCATTCACGATCATCACGTTCATGATCGAGCCCATCATCACCGCCGTCAGCGCGATCCGATTGGTGGAAAGCTCACGCCATAAGGGCAATAACGAAATCTTTGTGCCCTGCTCAGCAACGACCCCGCGACGTTCAGGCTCGCGAATAGTCAAAGCCATGAGCACCGCAAGCAGCAAGCCTGGCACACCAATAATAAACAACACGATTTGCCAGTTACGAAAATCGCCCAGCAAATCGGGCGCCCAACTTCGTACCGTGTCTGCAAAACCGATCGCGATCCCACCGAGCAGATAGGCGATACCAATCCCGATCGACCCACCCATGGCAAAGATGCCATACGCACGTGGCCTTTTCTTAGGAGGAAAATAATCAGCAATGAGCGAGCCGGAGCCCGGAGTGATGGTGGCCTCGCCCGCTCCCATCACCACGCGCGACGCAAAGAGCGCACCGAACGACTGCGCAAACCCGCCGGAAATAGTCGCCATGGACCACACCAAAGAGCCGCCCCAAATCACCGGCATTCGCTTCCAGCGATCAATGAGGAACCCCACAGGCAGCGTGAAGAGGCTGTAAAAGAGCGCGAACGCGAGACCCTGAATAATACCAATCTGGGTATCAGAGAGGCTGAGATCTGCCTTGATG
>RFUY01000271.1 GCA_009922705.1 Gammaproteobacteria bacterium | reverse complement strand
GGATGACATTTCGCCATCGATCCTGGTGGCCATCAACAAAATAGGCTCGTTGTTTAACGGACCCATCCTGGGGGTTTTTGCCCTCGCTTTATTGACTCGTAGGGTAACGGGTCGCGCAGTGCGAACGGGGCTGGTTGTGGGATTCGGCGCAAACCTCCTGACTTGGCTACTCTTGCCCGGTGTTTCTTGGCTCTGGTGGAATGTCCTTGGTGCGCTGGTGTGCATCGCCACTGCGGCTTTGTTTTCCCTAATCTCCCGCACGTCTGGGCATGGTTCGTGGTCCCTCTCGGATCCGGCAGTTCGTGGTGTCTCCTTGCTTGGTCAGAGCCGGACATTGGTGATGGGACTCTGCGGTTACTTCGTCTTTATGGTGCTGGTGTTCAGTCAACTAGAGCCATTCGTTGACTGGGTCGCGGGAAGCAAATCATGAGCGTTCGATTCAAGATTTGATTTACGCTCCATTGATGCCTCACCTAAGATATCGATCGCTGATGCCATCGGTCAAAGGAAAGGGGAAGCATGATCAAACAGTTGCAAGATAAGACATTACTCCGAGAGCAGGCCTACATAAATGGGGCATGGATTGCCTCAGATTCTGGCGAAACCGTTGCTGTGGTGAATCCATCGACGGGCGAAACGGTGGCCAAGGTGCCACGCTGCGGTGGCGAGGAAACCGCACGCGCGATCGAGGCAGCAAATCGTGCATTGAAGCCCTGGCAGCGAAAAACCGCGAAAGCGCGTGCCGATCTTTTGCGCGCTTGGTTTGACGCCATGATGGCACATCAAGAAGATCTTGCGATGATCTTAACGACTGAGCAGGGTAAACCTTTGGCCGAAGCGCGCGGTGAAATCGCCTATGGCGCAGGCTATATCGAATGGTTTGCTGAGGAAGCCAAGCGAATTTACGGCGACACCATCGCCCCGCCCTCAAACGATAAACGCATCGTCTGTATCAAGCAGCCGATTGGTGTTGTCGCCTGCATCACCCCTTGGAATTTCCCCAATGCGATGTTGACGCGAAAGCTGGCACCCGCGCTAGCCGCAGGTTGCACGGTGGTGTGTAAACCGGCCAATGCCACGCCCCTTTCAGCTTATGCGATTGCCGAACTCGCACATCGCGTGGGCATCCCACCTGGGGTCATTAATGTGGTTACCGGCAATACCGCCGCCATTGGCGCTGAAATGACTTCGAACCCCGTGGTCAGGAAACTCAGTTTCACGGGGTCCACCGAGGTTGGAAAGGAACTAATGGCCGCGTGCGCGGGCACCATGAAGCGCACCTCCATGGAGCTTGGGGGCAATGCGCCGTTTATTGTGTTTGATGACGCGGATCTAGATGCGGCGGTCCAAGGCGCTATATTGAGCAAATTTCGTAATGCGGGTCAGACCTGTGTTTGTACCAATCGGATTC
>RFUY01000028.1 GCA_009922705.1 Gammaproteobacteria bacterium | reverse complement strand
CCAATCCCCTTGACCACGAGCAACTCTTCAATGGTCAGGATCTGACCGACTTGAGTCCGGTAGGCCACAATCGCTTCGGCTTTCTTCAAACCGATCCCAACCAATCCTTCCGCAAGCTCTTGCGCAGTGGCTGTATTTAAATCGATCAGCGGTGCTGCAAACACGCATCGACAGACCAACCAAAGTATCCAAAATCGCCACATAGACTCCCTCCTGAGCGAGCAGGATAGACTGCATGCGTTTTTTGATCAGTGTCATGCGTCACCGCTGATGTCAGAGAGACTCGATCAGCTTTGTCAGCATTTCACGGGGATCGGCCGCCATCGTGACGGGCCGACCAATGACTAAGTAGTGCGCCCCGGCCGCCATGGCATCCACAGGGGTGACCACTCGGGTTTGGTCATGCACGTCAGCTGACGCAAGCCGAATGCCTGGCGTCACCAAACAGAACTCCGAGCCACATTCAGTCCGCAAACGACTCGCCTCTTCGGCTGAACAGACAACGCCATCAAGACCCGCTCGCTGGGTCAATTGCGCCAGAAACGAGACCTGATCGGCAAGCGAGCGCTCACACCCGGCCTCCTGCAACTGCGATTGACTCATACTGGTGAGTACAGTCACGGCGATTAACTTTGGCGGGGCGTCAAAGCCCACTAAGGCCTCTTTTGCTGCAGCCAGCATCACAGGGCCACCGGACGCATGGACGTTGACCATCCAGACACCCTGCCGTGCTGCCGCTTTGATCGCCTGCGCACAGGTATTTGGGATATCGTGGAATTTGAGGTCTAAGAACACCTCATAGCCGGCTTTATGGCAGAGCTGAATCGCCTTAGGTCCAAGGTTGGTAAAGAGCTCCTTCCCCACCTTGACCCGACACAGCGTCGGTGACAACCGATCGAGCATCCGCTTCAGTTCCGCTTCAGTCGCCATGTCCAGTGCGACAATAAATGGGGATTGCTTCATGGCCGCCCAAACAACCGCGTGACGACCGCAAGCATCAGTCCTGACAGTAATCCCACTAAGAACACCGCAAAAACCAACGCAGCCAATCCCATCGGAGGCGTTTGCCACCAAATCAAATCCAGTTGCACCGGATCAGGGTTATATAGAAACAACGCCACCCCTGTCACAACCAGGGCACAGACCCAAACGATTGTGATCAGGCGACGGAGTAAATTCATGACTTCAGAGACGCAACAAAGGCTTCGTTCACAGCTTCGCGCAGTTCTTTCCCAGGCTTAAAGTGGGGGACAGCCTTAGAATCTAAGACCACTGACTCACCGGTTTTTGGATTCCGGCCCACACGCGCCTTTCGACGATGTAACGAGAAACTACCAAATCCGCGCAGTTCAATACGACCGCCATCCACCAGTTGCTGTCCCATGCACTCGAAGATGGCCTTCACAGCCAACTCCACGTCCTTGGGCGGGAGTGCGGGATAACGCTCCGCAATCCGCTCAATAAGCATTGATTTTGTGATACCTGACATCGGCATATCCAGAACAAGGCCGGGCTTACGCCCGGCGTCCGGCGGATTTACTTCCGCCCTTCCATCTGCGCCTTGATCAATTCACCAATGGTGGTCGGACCGAGATCTGCGTCTGCAGCGGGCCCTTCATTGAGTGAACGCATGGCTTCTTTCTCTTCGGCTTCTTCCATGGCACGAATCGAGACCGCAATCGCACGATTCTTACGATCAACGTTTTGCACGCGTGCTTCAACATGATCACCCACATTCAGCACATTGCGCGCATCTTCAACACGATCGCGGCTGATTTCAGACGCCTTCAAGGTCGCTATTACGCCGTTGCCAAGATCAATCAACGCTTGCTTTGGCTCGATTTCAGTAATGGTTCCAGTCACAACCGACCCTTTTTCCAAGGTCGCAAGAACATCGCCCATTGGGTCTTCTTCAAGCTGCTTCACGCCAAGCGAAATCCGCTCACGCTCAGGATCAACCGCCAAAATGACAGCCTCCAACGGCTCCCCCTTCTTGAAGTTGCGAACCGCAACTTCACCCGGCTCGCTCCAAGACAAATCAGACAAGTGAATCAACCCATCGATGCCGCCATCCAAACCAATGAAGACCCCAAAATCAGTGATCGACTTGATTGGCCCAGAGACTTTTTCGCCCTTCGCATGCAATGCGGAGAATGCTTCCCAAGGATTGACCTTACACTGCTTGATCCCCAGAGAAATCCGGCGACGCTCTTCATCGATATCCAAGACCATGACTTCAACGTCATCACCCAGCGAGACGATTTTCGAGGGGTGCACGTTCTTATTCGTCCAGTCCATTTCGGACACGTGGACCAGACCTTCGACACCGTCTTCGATTTCAGCAAAACAGCCGTAATCTGTGAGGTTCGTGATCTTCGCGTTAACACGTGTATTCACCGGATACCGATTCTTAATTTCGACCCAAGGATCTTCACCTAACTGCTTCAATCCTAAGGAAACGCGATTACGCTCACGGTCAAATTTCAAGACCTTCACTTCGCACTCATCACCGACGGCGACAACTTCAGATGGATGCTTAATTCGCTTCCACGCCATGTCCGTAATGTGCAGCAGACCGTCAACGCCACCCAAATCAACGAAGGCACCGTAATCCGTCAGATTCTTCACGACACCGGTCACAACCTGACCTTCGATCAAGTTCTCAAGCAGCGCTTCGCGCTCTGCTGAGTTCTCCTGCTCAAGCACCGCACGACGTGAAACCACCACGTTGTTGCGCCGCTGATCTAATTTGATGACCTTGAACTCGAGCTCTTTTCCTTCCAGATGACCCACATCTCGAACTGGACGAACATCCACTAAGGATCCTGGTAAGAACGCCCGGATCGAGTTCAAATCAACAGTAAAGCCACCCTTGACCTTGCCATTAATGATCCCTTTGACCACGGCGTTGTCTTCATGGGCCTTCTCAAGCTCAATCCAGCTCTCAGCGCGCTTCGCCTTCTCGCGAGACAACCGAGTCGCACCGAATCCATCTTCGACCGCATCCAACGCGACCTTGACGACATCGCCAACAGCGACCTTAAGCTCGCCCGCGTCTGTGTAAAATTGGGATTTCGGGATTGCACCCTCAGACTTCAGTCCGGCATGCACAATGACAAAATCAGCCTCAATGGCCACCACAGTCGCATCCACAATGGAGCCGGGTGTCATGTCGATTTCAACTAAGCTTTGTTCAAACAGTTCTGCGAAAGATTCGCTCATTCAATTGTCCTATCTCTCTCGGCGTCACGCCGTCCGTCCGATCAGCCCAGGCGGAGTTGATTTCATCGGGTGCAGTCCTTGTGCTGATTCTCAACACACCCGATCACGGATTAGCCGATCCCTTTTGCTCGGCAGTACTCGCTCACTTCTGCCACTACCTCGGCAGGAGTTTTCTTCGAACTATCAATCACTCGCGCATCTGAGGCCGCCACTAACGGAGCGACATCACGCGTTCGATCTCGAATGTCCCGAATTTCGAGGTCGCGCAGTATAGCGGAGAGCTCAACTGTTTGACCAGCCTCAATTAATTCTTGATAACGCCGGGTTGCGCGGACTTCGACATCGGCATCCAAGAAAATCTTCACCTGCGCCTCGGGAAAGACCACAGTGCCCAGATCCCGCCCGTCCCCAACCAGACCGGGCGCACGTCGCATGCGACGCTGTAAATCAAGCAAAGCTTGGCGTACCGGCGGATACACCGCTAACTGGCTCGCCGCTTCAGCAACAGCCTGATTGCGCAACGAGCCAGCAATCGACACCCCATCGACACACACATCCGTATTATTCACAGTAAATGGAAATGTCACCGTTAACGCATTCGCCAGCTCAACCAGAGCCGGCACATCGTCTGTGGATAGGCCGCGTGCCAACGCGGAATATCCTAAGATGCGATACAGCGCGCCGGAATCGAGTAGATGAAAGCCCAATTGGCTCGCGAGTAGCCGGGCGACCGTGCCTTTACCGGCTCCACTCGGGCCGTCGATGGTGACAACAGGCGCACTCATGCACGGACATCCAAGGCGAACCCGACTTGTCGAGCCAATCCAATAAAGTTTGGAAAGCTCGTCGCGACATTCGCGCAATCATGCACAATCACCCCATCTGGCGCGCGCAATCCCGCGACCGTAAGCGCCATCGCAATGCGGTGATCCTCATGTGCTTGTACCTCTGCAGACCGAAACCGCGCGTCTAGCCCCTGACCTTGAATCACGGCGCCATCGGGTGTCCCTTCGATCTGCACTCCCAGCGCTGACAGCCCATCGACCATGCTCTGAATCCGATCAGACTCCTTCACACGAAGCTCTTCGGCGCCCTGCACGCACGTCACTCCAGTCGCACAGGCAGCGGCCACAAACAACACGGGAAACTCATCAATCGCAAGGGGAACCAAAGACGCTGGAATCTCAACGCCACGCAAGGCACTGGCGCGAACGCGCAAATCACCAACAGGCTCGCCACCCACTTCGCGGGGATTTAGCACCGTAATGTCAGCGCCCATGAGCTTTAGAATCTCCAAAACGCCCGTCCGAGTCGGGTTAAGACCCACATGCTCTAAGGTCAAATCCGATCCAGGGACGATCGAAGCCGCAACCAAGAAGAATGCGGCTGAAGAAATGTCTGCTGGCACATCAATTGCAGCCGCAGTGAGTCGCTGCCCACCTTCAACAAAGGCCGTTGCACCCTCTCGGCGCACGGGAACACCAAATCCATTTAACATCCGTTCGGTGTGATCACGCGTCACCGCGGGCTCCGTTACGCTTGTCGTTCCGGATGCATACAGGCCAGCCAGCAGGACCGCGGACTTCACCTGCGCACTGGCCACCGTCAAATCGACATGTGTCCCAGTTAACGGCTGGCCGCCAGTCACGACGACAGGTGGTGTTCCGGATGCAGAGGTCGTGACGTTTGCACCAAGCTGTCCCAGAGGTTCCGCGACACGACGCATCGGTCGACGCGATAAGCTCGAGTCTCCCTCTAAGACAGTATTAAACGCCTGTCCCGCCAAGATCCCGGTCAGTAACCGCATGGTGGTCCCTGAGTTCCCAACATAAAGCGGGGCCTGAGGCGCCTTCAGACCATCAATCCCGGCGCCATGCACACGGATCTGACCCTCAGTCGGTCCTTCAATGACCACACCCATCTCGCGAAATGCTTGCACGGTGGCAATCGCATCTTCACCCTCAAGAAATCCAGTAATGGTCGTCACACCATCAGCCAACGCCCCTAACATAACCGCGCGATGAGAGATCGATTTATCACCAGGCACGCGAATACGGCCAGTCAAAGCGCCACCGGCGCGCACCTGAAATACCGAGGGATGTGACTCAGTCACGTGTTGTGCTCCTTGTTCACTGAGGGCCTTGAATAATTCACGCGCCGCGCGGGCGCGTTCAAATGAGCGGATCAATCCATCCTGATCCGCTGACGCAATCATCGTTCGCAACTGTGTCAGTCGATCGGCAAACCGATCAATCCCGACCAAGACGGCGGCCTGATTCGCGAGTGCGATGTCGCGCCACATCACCGGATCGCTGCCTGCAATCCGGGTAAAATCGCGAAACCCACCCGCGGCATACCGAAAAATATCCAAATGTTCATCGTCATCGGATAAGGCATGCACCAGCGTAAATGCGAGCACATGTGGTAAATGACTGGTGAGCGCCAGCACTTCATCATGTCGGGTCGGCGTCATGTGCGACACGCGCGCCCCCTGATCGCGCCAAAACGCAGTCACCGTGTCCACCGCGTCGGCAGCCGTCGATGTCACCGGGGTCAAAATGACCTGATGATCAACGTACAACTCAGCATTGGTCGCATCCAAACCGCTTTGTTCGCTCCCTGCAATGGGATGTCCAGGCACGAACCATGCCGGCATCGCACCCAAGACCGATTCAACGTCAGCAACGACACTGCCTTTGGTTGACCCCGCATCTGTGACCAACGTGTGGGCATGGCGGCCCCGAGACACGGCCGCAAACACGTCCCGAAACTGCCCCATTGGCACCGCAATTAAGACAAGATCGGCGGCCCCTGCGTCTTCAAGCGAGTCAGCCGCATGATCAATCAGCCCTCGTGCCAGTGCCGCTTCTCGGGTCGCAATCGACCGTGCGTAGCCGGTGATGGTCCAATCAGGATGCGCACCACGAATGGCGGCACAACTCGAGCCGCCAATCAATCCCAACCCAATGACAGACAGGTGCATCAGAGCATGGCCTTCGGGTATGAACCCAGCACCTTAAACTCGACCGTGTGCGTCTGCACTTCCTCAAGGAACGCTTGGATGTGGGGCTCATCTTGATGCCCCATAAAGTCGATAAAAAATCGATAAGTCCAAACACCCGAATGCGCCGGCCGACTCTCCAGTCGCGTCATGTCGATACCGCGTCGGTCAAACGGCTCAAGCAACCGATAGAGCGCGCCAGGCTGATTCTTCAGTGAAACGATGATCGATGTTTTGTCGTGCCCTGACGGTTCGGTACGCTGTCGACCGATGACCAAAAATCGAGTGGTGTTGTCTGGCTGATCTTCAATTCGATTCGCCAAAATGGAAAGTCCATACGCGTCAGCCGCACGCTCACCGCCAATCGCGACCCAGTGCACATCGTCTTCAGTGGTCGCGACCCGTCTCGCCGCTTCAGCATTCGAGCTCGCCGTCTGTCGGGTCGCTTGTGGCAGATTCGCATCCAACCATTGGCGACACTGCGACAATGATTGCTGATGCGAATGGACCTCAGTGACTTCGGATAAGACGGTGCCAGGCTTCCCCATTACCGCCTGATGAATCCGCATCTCCACTTCACCGCAAATCACCACCGGAGACTCGAAGAAGCATTCAAGGGTGTGGGTGACCATCCCCTCGGTCGAATTCTCAATGGGGACAACCCCATATTCAATGGTCTCGGCTTCCACTTCTCGGAAGACGTCGGCAATGGTGGTTAGTGGACGGGCCACCACGGCCTGCCCAAAGTGTTTCAGCGCAGCCAACTCAGTGAAGGTCCCAACAGGCCCTAGATATCCGACGGACAAGGGCTGCTCGAGGGCCAAACAGCTGGACATGATCTCACGAAACAAACGGCCAATCTCGGCATCCGGCAGCGGCCCTTGATTGCGCGCCATCACACGCTCCAAGACTTGCGCCTCACGCTCGGGACGGTAAAACACAGGAGTCGTCCCCAGCTGCGTGGCTTCTGCCGTTTTAATCTCAGCCACCGCCTGCGCCAAGGCCGCGCGTTCATTCATCAACTGCTGCAGTTGTTGATCCACTGCAT
The DNA here is from genome assembly GCA_009922705.1 of Gammaproteobacteria bacterium. Classification (GTDB taxonomy): domain Bacteria; phylum Pseudomonadota; class Gammaproteobacteria; order Pseudomonadales; family Litorivicinaceae; genus HIMB30. The sequence goes on along the minus strand of RFUY01000028.1, from coordinate 8,540 downwards.
CAATCGCATCCCGAATCTCAGATAGGGTTTTGCCGCTCACGCCCGCCTCATCTCACCACAAGCCATGCCATTACACTGCGTACGTCTGACGCGCAGATCCCTCAATCACTAACGCGAGTGACCTCAGATCTCAGCGTCCAAATCCTCATCGGCGCCAGGCGCTTCAGCGGACTCTATGGTGTCCACTGACGAAGCTTCTAACACATCCCCGGGCGACGCCTGCGGTGGCAACGCCTCAGGATCCACCTCTGGCTCACTGACACAGTCGACGCGGACCAGCATCTCGCCATCGACCAACCGGATCAATGTGACACCTTGCGTATTACGCCCTAAAACCGAGACATCAGAGACCGGGGTTCGCACCATGGTGCCACCGTTCGTGATCAGCAATAGATCATCGGTCTCACGGACCAAGGCGGCGCCAACCACCTGACCATTCCGTTCTGAGGTCTGGATCCCAATCACCCCCATCGCGCCACGGCCTTTCCGCGGGAATTCGCCAATCAAGGTCCGTTTGCCATAGCCATTTTCGCAGGCCAACAACAGCGTGGCCTCGTCATCGGCAACAATCATTGCGACCACGCGCTCGTGGCCACCCTCACGTAACCGGATACCGCGAACCCCTCGGGCTTCACGGCCCATTGGCCGCACCTCTTCTTCCGCAAAGCGAGTCACCTTGCCATTGGTATTGACCAACAAAATATCGCGCTGCCCATCGGTAATCGCGGCACCGATCAATGAGTCATCTTCGTTGAACTCAATTGCACGGATCCCTGCAGCCCTTGGACGCGCAAACCGCTCAAGCGGCACCTTCTTCACGGTCCCGCGTGCGGTGCTCATAAACACGTAACGGCCCTCGCCTTGGTCGTGTTCGCCTAACGCCAGGCAGGCGGTCACGCGCCCCCCTTCTTCTAAGGCGTCGATCATGTTCACCAAAGGCTTACCACGAGACGTCCGACTCGCCTGCGGGATTTCGTAGACCTTTAACCAATGCAAACGGCCTTGATCGGTAAACAGTAAGAGTGTGTCATGAGAGTTTGCAACCAGTAGTAAATCAACCACATCCTCGTCTTTGAGGTTGGTCGCTGACTTACCACGGCCACCCCGCCGTTGTGCTTGATATGTAGCAAGCGGTTGTATCTTCGCGTAGCCCGTTTTCGACAAGGTCACAACCATATCTTCACGCGGAATCAAATCTTCGGTTGTGAGGGCCAGATGTGACTCCATAATTTCGGAACGGCGCGCATCGCCATACTGCGATTTTGCCGCCTCCAACTCTCCTCGGATCACCTCGGTAAGCTTGGCCGAATCAGCTAAGATCGCCTCACGTTCTGCAATATCCTCAAGAATTTCACTGTACTCATTGAGCAATTTCTCGATTTCGAGCCCGGTCAATCGATGCAGCCGCAACTCTAAAATCGCTTGCGCCTGCGCCGGACTTAAGTGGTACTGCCCTGCAATCAAGCCATAGCCCTCTGGCAGGTCATCCGGACGGACGCCACCGACGCCCGCGCGACTGACCATCTCAGTGACATGCCCTGGCACCCAGGGTGTTGCGATCAACCGATCTTTCGCTTCTTGCGCGGTCGCTGAGTCTTTAATCAACGCGATCACCGGATCAATGTTGGCCAACGCGACCGCCTGACCTTCAAGAATATGGCCGCGCTCTCGTGCCTTGCGCAGCTCAAAGACGGTCCGACGGGTCACTACTTCACGCCGATGGCGCACGAAGCAACTGATTAACTCTTTTAAATTCAGTGTCTTCGGTTGCCCGTCGACCAAAGCAACAATATTGATCCCAAAGCTGGTCTGCAGCGCCGTCTGGGCAAACAAGTTGTTCACAACCACTTCAGGGGTCTCGTTGCGACGCAACTCAATCACGATCCGCATCCCGTCCTTGTCGGACTCATCACGCAACTCGGTAATGCCCTCCAGCTTTTTCTCTTTCACCAGCTCAGCAATTTTCTCAATCACTTTCGCCTTGTTGACCTGATACGGGATCTCGGTAAACACAATGGATTTCTTCTCATCGCCCTCGAGGTGATAGCGCGAGCGAATAATCGCGCGCCCACGCCCAGTCCGATACGCTTCACGGACACCTTCAAGGCCGTTGATAAAACCACCGGTTGGGAAATCGGGGGCAGGCACATGCTGCATTAGGGCCTCGACACTGATGTCCTCATGGTCCAAATACGCCAAGCAACCATTGATGACCTCCGTCAGATTATGCGGTGGGATATTCGTGGCCATCCCCACTGCAATCCCAGCAGAGCCGTTCACTAAAAGGTTCGGAATCCGAGTCGGCAATACTGCCGGAATCTGCTCAGTCCCATCATAGTTTGGGACGTAATCAACGGTGTCTTTCTCGAGATCAGCCAAGAGTTCATGCGCGAGCCGTTGCATCCGGATCTCGGTGTACCGCATCGCGGCCGCGCGATCACCATCGACGCTTCCAAAGTTGCCCTGCCCATCGACCAATGGATAGCGCATTGAGAACGGCTGCGCCATACGAACAATGGTGTCATAGACCGCGGAGTCTCCATGCGGGTGATATTTACCGATCACATCCCCGACCACGCGGGCTGATTTTTTGTACGCCGCATTCCAGTTATTGCTCAGTTCACTCATCGCGAACAGTACGCGGCGATGCACCGGTTTTAATCCATCACGGACATCAGGCAACGCCCGGCCCACAATGACGCTCATTGCATAATCGAGGTACGAACTTTTCAGTTCATCTTCGATATTGATAGGTAGTATTTCTCGTGCCGTATCAGACATAGATGGTGGCAGGTCCCTGCTATTCGATAAACTCGGCATGATAGCACAAGCCAATCCATCATTGACGGAGTTCACGTGCCAGAGATTCAGTCTGTCGATCGCATTATTCACCCCCGCTGGCTTGTCACCGACAGCCATGCGCGCAGACTGCTGGAGCACCACTCGTTAGTGGTCGCCCAGGGACGGATTGTGGATGTGTGCCCCTCCACTGTGGCGCGACAATTTTACCGGGCTCCTTGGGTCCATGAACTACCCCATCACCTGGTCGTCCCAGGCCTGATCAACTTGCGGACTCAGGCCGCCACAGTGCTCTTTCGGGGACTGTTTGATGACCCCTCTGAGACACGACTCGACGCGCAGAGACGACAGACGCTGGAACGGGCATTGGTCTCCGAAGATATGGTGCGTGTCGGCGTTGAACTGGCAATGGCCGAACTGTTACGCGGCGGGCAGACCTGTTTTGCAGACAACTATCTGTTCCCTGATCGCGTCGGCGATGCAGCACTCGCCGCCGGACTACGCTGCCATCTGAATGTTCCCATTACCATGCAAGAGACCGCGTGGTCTCGTCATGGCGAGGATGCGCTGCGCCGCGGTCTAAACACCCTAGACCGCTTCAAGGGAAACCGTCACATCAGTACCGGCTTTGGGATCGACCCACCGCAGACGCTCACGGACAGTCTTCTTCACAAGGTCGCCACCCTAGCGGCCGAACTCGGTGCTCCGGTGCAAATGCCTGTGCAATGCACAGCCTCCGAACGCGCAGAATCACTGCAGCGCTTTGGGCAAACCTCTCTAGAGCGACTCGACCAGGCGGGATTACTGACCCCGGAATTTCAAGCGGTGCATGTGACGCACCTGACAGAAGCCGACTATGCGTTATTAATTGCACGTGGCGTACATGTCATTCATTGCCCAATTTCAGAGGCCAAACGGCACAGTGGTCTAGCACACAGTCAGCGCCTGCTTGATGCAGGGTTGAATGTCGCACTTGGGACAGGCTGCGTGGCCGATCACAACAGCCTGTCACTGCTTGAGGAAGCAAAGTTTGCAAGCTTGGTTGGAAAACTTGCTGCGACAGACTCGCGAGCCCTCTCGGCGTGGACGTGTCTTGAGATGATGACGTATTACCCAGCGCAAATTCTCGGACGCGCTGATCTTGGGCATCTTAACCCAGGGGCTGAGGCCGACCTTGCCGCGTTCGCGTTGAATCAGATAAGCACGACGCCGGTGCATCATCCCATCAGCCAACTGCTCTATGCGAACCATGGCCTCTCTGCGTCAGAGGTATGGGTCGGTGGCGAGCTCGTCTTGCGCCATGGCCGACTGGTCCATATTGATGAAGACGCGGCCATTGAGGCTGCCAACACCTGGATGAGACAGCATGTGGCATGCTAATGCCCTTTGCGCCATCAATCCGCCGCGTAACGTGGTGGGTCGTCCCCGCACCACCGAACCCTACAAGGAAGACATTATGGACACCGCGTCAGCCTCTGAAATCCAGAAATTTAATGGGTTTGCTCGGTCTTACTGGGATCCAGAGGGCCCGATGCGGATGCTGCATCTTATGAACCCAGTCCGGATCGATTTCGTGGAGGCCTTTGCACCCTTGCAGGATGCATGTGTTCTCGATGTTGGATGCGGTGGCGGGCTCGCAGCTGAGGCAATGGTGAAACGCGGTGCACAGGTCACAGGCTTAGACGCATCACTCCAAATGTTACAAGCCGCTAGAGTGCATAGCGAGGAATCAGGGCTTGAGATCACCTACACCGAAGGCGCCGCTGAAGACTTCGCGGCACGGCATGCCGGTGCATTTGAGATCGTCACTGCATTTGAAATGATTGAACATGTTCCGGATCCAGAACGCACCCTAGCCGCGATGGGGGCGCTTCTAAGCCCAGGCGGTATCTTGGTGCTCTCTACGCTGAATCGTTCCCCGAAAGCCTATCTTGGTGCCATCGTATTCGCCGAATACATCGCGCAATGGGTCCCCAAAGGCACCCATGAGTACCAAAAATTTCGTCGCCCCTCAGAGCTTGCGGGTTACGCCCGTAATGCAGGCTTGCAACCGATCGGTGTTGAGGGTTTGGTCTGGCATCCGCTGTACCAACAGTTTCAGCGTCACCCCAGCGACCTCTCAATCAATTATCTGTTTGCTGCAAGGAAGCCCGCATGACTCTCGCTCAGACCATCGCTCAAACCATCTGGCCAGATCAGGCCTTCGCCGATCGTGTCATCTTAATCACTGGCGCCACACGTGGCATTGGACGCGCCCTTGCGTGGCGACTCGCTGAACTGGGGGCCACCTGCTTACTTCTCGGTCGTGATGAGGCCGCACTCGATGCGCTCTATGATGCCATTGTTGCCGCCGGCTACCCTGAGCCTGTCGGGATTCCCGTAGATCTTGAGCACCTCTCTGCAGAAGGCGCCGCAGAGCTTGCGGCGCAGATTGACAGTCATTTTGGTCGACTGGATGGGTTAGCCCATCTCGCCGCTGTGCTCGGTGGACGAGAGCCGCTTGCCACCCATCGGCCAGAGCAGTGGCATCGGGTCATGCAAGTCAACCTAAACGCCGTCTTTTTGCTCACCCAAGCCACCCTACCCTTACTAGACGCCGCCGAAGCAGGGCGGATTGTTATGACCACCTCAAGTGTTGGACGCTCGCCAGAAGCCTATTGGGGCGCCTATGGGGTCTCGAAAGCGGGGCTTGAGAACTTCACTGCTGTGCTTGCCGCTGAACTGGAAAACACCTCGAGCACACGTGTCTTTACCGTCAATCCAGGTGGAACCGCGACCCGCATGCGTGCAGAAGCGAAACCGGGCGAGGATCCACGGACGTTGCCGCAACCAGAGCAGATTTTGGATGCTTTTTTATGGGGACTGTCTACAGAGGCCGCGAGCGCGCATGGCGGACGGGTTAACGTCCGCGACGTGTTGGCTTTACAGGCCGACCACTAACGTCTGAAACACGTCCCGCGCGCGTCGATCGTGACGGCCTTGATGACCATTCGGTGGCATTAGGCTCGCTGGATTGGCGGGCGCCCTCTCGGCCTGTACGTCCTGGTTTGGTGGCCGACGTCGAGGCTCGCTCAGGACGCAGTGGCGCCTTTCGAACTGCTTTGCCAAGGCGCCGTGCTTGGTCTCGAAACGCCTGCGGTGTCAACGTCGGTACCGGCACAGAAGGAAGTCCAACCAAGGCCGCTAATTCATCGGCCTCGCGTTGTGACAATTCGACATAACTACCCTGGCGCAGTGAGGACGGCAAAAAGATACAGCCATAACGCACCCGCTTCAGCCGATTGACTTCAATACCTTGGCTTTCCCATAACCGACGGACTTCGCGATTGCGACCCTCCATCAGTGCGACATAGAACCAACGATTCGACTTTTCTGGGTCATCCTCAGGATGCGGCACGATGTCAGTGAAGCGGGCCATCCCATCCTCGAGCTCCACACCCTCTCGCAATCGTTTCAAAATCTCCGGGGTAATCTGGCCATGCAAGCGCACCAAATACTCGCGATCCACCCCACTGGAGGGATGCATCAATTTGTTGGCCAACTCGCCATCTGTGGTCAACAGCATCAACCCGGACGTCGCAATATCCAACCGACCAACCGCAATCCAGCGGCCATCACGGACCGCCGGGAGGCGATCAAAAATTGTAGGTCGCCCTTCTGGATCCGACCGAGTCGAAACCTGCCCCTCAGGTTTATGATAGGCAATCACACGCCGTTCGCTATTCGCCCACGCACTTGCCGCCAACCGGACGCCATCAAACTCAATGCGGTCCTCGGCCGTCACCTTAGTCCCTAACACTGCCACGTCACCATTGACCCGGACACGGCCTTGACTGATCGCGTCTTCCAAGCCACGTCGCGATCCAAGCCCCGCCCGCGCAAGGACTTTTTGTAGCCGTTCACTCATCCATTTGCTCCGTTAATCCTGCCAACAGATCCTCGGAGATCCTACGCTGCACGCCCTGAGGCAGGGGTAACTGATCAAGACTCTTCAAACCAAAATCATTCAAAAACTGCCGTGTCGTGGCATACAACGCTGGGCGGCCTGGCACATCTTTATGTCCCACCACATGGATCCAACCCCGCTCTTCCAACGTCCGGATGATGGGACTACCCACAGCAACGCCGCGCACACTCTCAATCTCACCACGAGTCACTGGCTGGCGATAACAAATCATCGCAAGGGTCTCAAGCGTCGCCCGGGAGTACCTGCCTGGCTTCTCCTCAGACAACCGCGCAAGGTAGGGGGAAAGCGCGTCAATCACCTGAAACCGAAACCCGGTTGAGACCTCAATCAACCGGACTGAACGGTCCGCATACTCGTCAGCTAACCGTGACAAGGCCTCACGCAACATCCCTTCAGACGGATGTTGCGGGCTGTCCTCAAACAGCTGCTTTAATGCCTGAATCGACAGAGGTTCGCGCGCGGCAAACAACGCGCCTTCCAACACTCGGATTAATGCAAGCTCAGCCATGCTGGGCGCCTCGTGTCACATAAATCAGTTGCCCAGGGGCTGCTTGTACAAGACTGATCAGCCCCTCTCTCACCAGCTCCAACACTGCCAAGAACGCCACTACAACACCTGCACGCCCTTCGTGCACCTGAAACAGCTCATGCAGCGCAAGTTCCGCACGCGTCTGTAAGTGGTCTAAGATCTGACTCATGCGCTCACGCGTTGACAGCGTTTCAAAATGCACCTGATGCGCTGCTGAGAGTTGCGCACGCGCTAACAGATCAGAGAACGCCACCACTAACTCCGCCAGCTCAACGGTGGGTGGTGGTCGTAACAAATCCAACTCAGGCGCGAGGGCTTGGGCGACCACCCAATCACGCTCAACCCGTGGAATCGAATCCAGCAGCTCCGCTGACTGCTTCAGTTCCTCATACGCAAGCAATTGCCGAATCAGCGCTGCTCGCGGATCCTCTTCCTCAGCGTCCACATCCGGCGGTCGGGGCAGCAGCACTCGAGACTTGATCTCAGCCAACATCGCGGCCATCAGTAAATACTCTGCAGCCAGTTCAAACCGCATCGCCTCAAGCATCGCGATATATGCCATGTATTGATGCGTAATTTCGGCGACATTGATCTGACGAATGTCCAAATTTTGCCGCCGAATCAAGTACAGCAGTAAATCAAGCGGGCCCTCGAAGGCATCCAAGATCACTTCTAGCGCATCCGGCGGAATGTAGAGATCCTCAGGCAGCGTGGTCAGGACTTCGCCCGCAACAATCGCGAGAGGGAGCTCCCCCTGGACTGGCTGCTTCACCGGTACTGCAGCCCCATCGCTTGTCGGACTTCGATCAGGGTTTGGCGCGCCGCATCCTCTGCCGCCTCGGCCCCATCATTCAAGAGCGTACGCACCATGTCAGGGTTCTCCTCATAGGTCCGGGCACGGGCAATAATCTGTTCTTGTTCCGCCACGATCGCATCGATGACCGGCTTCTTACACTCCAAGCAGCCAATCCCGGCAGTAGTGCATCCAGTGTTAACCCACTCTTGTGTCGCGGCATCAGAGTACAGCAGGTGAAATTGCCAGACAGGACACTGAGAGGGTTGCCCAGGATCTGACAACCGGACCCGAGCGGGGTCGGTTGGCATTCGCTTAATTTTTAAAGAAACTGAATCAGGATCCTCTCTTAAACCGATGTAATTATTATAGCTTTTTGACATCTTTTGGCCATCAAGACCCGGCATTTTTGCAGACTCAGTGAGCAGCGCCTGAGGTTCTGGAAGGATCAC
>RFUY01000270.1 GCA_009922705.1 Gammaproteobacteria bacterium | reverse complement strand
ACGCATCATGTTCTGCATCCCGCCTTTCTTGCCCATCTTTTTCATCATCTTGGACATTTGCTTGTGCTGTTTTAAGACTTTATTGACTTCCTGAACGTCAGTCCCTGATCCCTGCGCGATCCGCTGCTTCCGAGAGCCGCTAATCACATCGGGCATGCGTCGCTCGTGCGGGGTCATCGAGTTGATGACCGCTTCCATCCGGACAAATTGACGCTCGTCCACTTGACTTGCGATTTGGTTCGACATCGCACCCATGCCAGGCATTTTTTCGAGCAGTGCCTTCATGCCACCCATATTCCGCATTTGCTGAATCTGATCTTTAAAATCCTCAAGATCAAATCCCTTCCCTTTGAGTACTTTTGTGGCCATCTTTTGGGCCTTGGCCTGATCGAGTTTGCGCTCTGCATCCTCGATCAATCCAAACACATCACCCATCCCCAAAATGCGCGACGCCAGCCGGTCGGGGTGGAAGGCTTCCAGTCCATCCACGGTTTCACCGACACCCATAAACTTAATCGGTGACCCCGTAATGGTCTTCACCGACAAAGCGGCACCACCGCGCGCATCACCATCTGCCTTGGTCAAAATCACACCCGTTAATGGCAGGACGTCCGAGAATGCCTTCGCTGTATTGGCCGCATCCTGCCCTGTCATCGCATCGACCACAAAGAGGGTCTCAATCGGCTCAAGACTGCGATGCAGACTCGAGATTTCGTCCATCATGGCGGAATCGACGCCAAGTCGACCCGCGGTATCGACGATTAACACATCGTAGCCAGACAGCTCGGCCTTTTTCTTCGCCGCTTCTGCGAGAGCCACGGGTGTCTGGTCCGGTGTTGAGGGATAACAGTCCACGCCAATCTGTTCTGCCAAGGTGGCAAGCTGTGCCATAGCCGCCGGTCGATACACATCGACACTCGCAAGGAGCACCCGCTTCTTCTGTCGATCAGTCAGCCAGCGTGCAAGCTTCGCAGCGGTGGTGGTTTTCCCCGCCCCCTGCAACCCTGCCAGGAGCACAATCGCAGGTGGGCGTTGAGCCAAATTCAGGGACTCGCTTGGACCACCAAGTGCAGTCTGAAGCTCATCTTGAACTACCTTTAAAAACTGCTGGCCTGGCGTCAGAGACGCTCGCACTTCTCGACCGAGCGCACGGGTGCGCACCTGCGACGTGAATTGCTTTACCACAGGCAATGCAACATCCGCCTCTAATAAGGCTTTACGCACATCCTTCAGGGTCTCCGCAATGTTGTCTTCCGTCAGGCGAGCCTTCTTCCCCATGGATTTCAGCGCGTCAGTCAGGCGGGAACTCAGTGAATTAAACATGGGATCTCTTTAGCGTCGCGTATGAAGAGACTATGATAACGAAAAGTCCCTTCGGGTTGGAACGATGATACTCACACTGCCAGGCTTAGT
>RFUY01000269.1 GCA_009922705.1 Gammaproteobacteria bacterium | reverse complement strand
ATTGGATTGGCGTCGCCGACCGAGATTCGTTCGTGGTCCTTCGGAGAGGTCAAGAAGCCAGAGACCATAAACTATCGGACCTTCAAGCCTGAGCGGGATGGTCTGTTTTGCGCTCGGATTTTTGGACCGGTCAAGGACTATGAGTGCCTGTGTGGTAAGTACAAGCGCTTAAAGCATCGTGGCGTGGTCTGTGAGAAGTGCGGTGTTGAAGTCACCCAAACTAAGGTGCGCCGTGAGCGGATGGGCCATATCGAACTGGCCAGCCCGGTCTGTCACATTTGGTTCTTAAAGTCGCTGCCCTCGCGCATTGGCTTGTTACTCGACATGACACTGCGTGATATCGAACGCATCTTGTACTTCGAGACCTATGTTGTGGTCGATCCAGGCATGACGCCGTTGGAAAAAGGGCAATTGCTGTCAGACGAGCAGTATTTTGAAGCGTTTGAGGAATATCAGGACGACTTCACAGCCATGATGGGCGCGGAAGCGATCCGCGGCCTGATGCTTGACATGGATTTGGAAGAAGAGATCGTGAAGCTCCGGGAAGAGATCCCAACCACGAACTCTGAGACCAAGTTGAAGAAATTGTCGAAGCGGTTGAAGCTGCTTGAAGCCTTCCGGGATTCAGGAAACAAGCCAGAGTGGATGATCATGGAAGTGCTTCCGGTGTTACCACCGGATTTGCGTCCCTTGGTTCCGCTCGACGGCGGGCGTTTCGCCACCTCTGATTTGAACGATCTGTATCGTCGAGTCATCAACCGGAACAACCGACTGAAGCGTCTGTTGGAATTGCGTGCGCCAGATATCATCGTGCGCAACGAAAAGCGGATGTTGCAGGAAGCGGTGGATGCGCTGTTAGACAACGGTCGCCGTGGTCGCGCAATTACAGGGTCGAATAAGCGGCCCCTGAAATCGTTGGCCGACATGATCAAAGGGAAGCAAGGGCGTTTCCGTCAAAATCTGTTGGGCAAGCGCGTCGACTACTCTGGCCGCTCCGTGATTGTGGTGGGTCCCTACTTGAAGCTGCATCAGTGTGGTCTTCCGAAGAAGATGGCACTTGAGCTGTTTAAGCCCTTTATTTACGCAAAACTGGAAGCGCGTGGACTGGCGACGACGATCAAGGCCGCCAAGAAGATGGTTGAGCGGGAGACCCCAGAGGTTTGGGATATTCTCGCTGAAGTGATCCGAGAGCATCCAGTGCTGCTGAACCGGGCGCCAACGCTGCACCGTTTAGGGATTCAGGCATTTGAACCGCTTCTGATTGAAGGCAAGGCCATCCAGTTGCACCCATTGGTGTGTGCGGCCTACAACGCCGACTTCGACGGTGACCAAATGGCTGTGCATTTGCCATTAACGCTGGAAGCGCAACTTGAAGCGCGTGCGCTGATGATGTCGACCAACAACATTTTGTCGCCAGCCAACGGTGAGCCG
>RFUY01000268.1 GCA_009922705.1 Gammaproteobacteria bacterium | reverse complement strand
GAACTCTTCGTTCTTCATCGGATCGAGCGGGTTCTGATTCTGCAACTGCGTGGTCAACAGCGTCAGAAATGCATTGCGATCGAGTCCATCTTCTTTGGCATTCTTGACCAACTGCTGCTCGTCATACTCGCGCTGCGTCAAGATTCCAGTGGCTGCCAGTGAGACTGTTGTTTCCATCATTAGGCCTTGGTGATTTCTAAGGTGCGCATCATTAACTGGCGAGCGGTCGAAACCACTTCCACGTTGTTTTGATACGAACGGGATGCCGCCATCATTTCCACCATCTCGGTGACTTCATTCACATTCGATAAAAAGACATAACCCTCTTCATTGGCTTCAGGGTTACCCGGGTCGTGGACTTTCCGGACTGGTAAGGTGTCATCGACAATCTCTTTCACCTTGACACCCCCCAAATTGGGCGCACCACGGTTCAAATCTGCTTCTTCCACAAGGGCTTTGAACACGGCTCGCTTGGCACGAAAGGCTTCGGCCTCGGTCGGCGATACGGTCCCTGCGTTCGCGATATTTGAGGCGGTGGTGTTCATCCGGATCACTTGTGCGTTTAACGCAGTTCCGGCGATTCCAAAAATATTTTTAATACTCATCGCTCACCTCTACTCCGCACGCAGCGCTTTGCGAATGCCGGAGATCCGACCTTCTAAGAACTGCAGGGTGGTTTGATAATCAGCCGCGGCTTCACCGTACTTCGCCTGTTCGACGCTGATTTCCACGGTGTTGCCATCCACTGCTGAGTTGTAGGGGACCCGGAACACCAATCCGCCTGGGTTTTCGAGCTCGCCCGTCTGATAATGCTTCGCATGCGTGGCGGCCATCGGCGTTGGGTTTTCCGCCGCCAAAATCTTCTTAAAATCGAGGTCACGCGCTTTAAAGTGCGGGGTATCTGCGTTGGCAATATTGCCCGCGATCAACTCCAGCCGCTGGTTTCGGACTGCCAGCGCCCGCTCATGTATCCCAAATGGGTTGTCCAGCAATTTCATGTGCACCCTCAAGTTTTCAGTCCGCCTGCCGATCTTCTGACAGGTCATGGTTTGACAGGTCTGTCCTTGCAAAGGATGTGCCAACCAAAATATGTTGCATTCTCAAGGGATCGCGCGGGGTTGCCGGCAAACCGTTGCCCATGACGGCAACGACTGGTCTTTGCGTTGTCTCTGCGTGCGACGCATACTCTTCGTATGAGACGACTCTCCCGAATGCTGACTGCATGGATGGCCTTCTGCGCCACCACACTGGCCGTCGCTTTTCCAGGCGGTGTGGACGCGTTGTTGCAGGAATCGCGCCAATGGATCGCGTCAGAAACTGGCCAGCCACTCGCCGCCATTTCAATCACCCGGCCCGATGACCGCGCCGTGATTCGTGGCTGTGAGGTCCCCCTCTCCTTTCGGTTTCCATTTCGAGGGAATCAACGCACGCTTGAGGTG
>RFUY01000267.1 GCA_009922705.1 Gammaproteobacteria bacterium | reverse complement strand
TAGGAAACATCAGCAGAGGCAAAGTTACGGCTTGAACCTGTGCGAATCGGCGTTTCATCAAGATAAATGCCTTCTTCTGTACCAACAAGACCAGCAATCGGCCCCTCGCAAAGAAGGTCAACAACGCGAATAACGGAAGTGGAATTTAACGCCATGACTACACTTGATTCTGGCTGGAGTTGAAGAATTGATCGTAGCCGTTGTTAATCACGCGAAGACGACACGACGAGTTGGCCCTGAAATCAACAATCTTCACACGAGTCTGAATACCTTCTTCAATCTCCTCGTCAAATCTGGCGTAACGGATATAGTGCATCCAGCGATATGGTTGACTTGAAGTAATCAGGCCCTGAATCGTTCCTTGCACATTTGCAGTCACCTGATTCGGATTGTCGTCAAGCTGAGTGATAACCTCAATCTGATATGTAATAAATCCATCAACAAGGCTGCTGCCAGCGCCGCTCACATAATCAAACAAACCGCGATCAAGCTCAAAAAACACCTGATAGTTATCGGCCCTGTTGTCATCAAAGCCGTTTCTATTCGGCATCCGCACTTCGTTGCCATCGGACAGAGACAGCGTGCGTTGAGCGGATATTGAAGGCGAGAACTTGACTTGACTGTATTCCCACCTGCGACTACGCAATCCTGAGGCTTCTGTTGCCGAATATCCAAGCTTTTCACCACCAATCAGCATCGTGTCAGGGCCAGGTTCCTTGATCGCCGTTGTCAAAGGATCGGATTCATCGGTCACGTCAACATTCGCGCTGAGCAGGTGACTACCGATCAAAACTTCCCCGTACGCCACAGGGATCGTTGCACCGACGCCAACAGTGTTAGCAGCACCGGTATAGGCATAGGACTGCCTGCCATCTGTGCCGCGTGTGATCGATTGCGGGCCATCAGTGCTGATGCTATCCCCGCTGCTCAGGCGATTGGCACCACCAAGGCCACCGACATTGGGCACCACAGGCTGCGGTGAAAGCATCTGCGAGACACCGCCAAGAATCAAGCTGGTGCCGATTGCGCCAATGGCAACAGAAGCGGCAGAGCCCAACGTAAAAGCACCAGCGGTCAACCCAGCACCAAGACCTAAGAAGCCTGCTCCTGCGCCTGCGGTAAGGATCGAGAATGCAACCAAACCAACACCGGCAAGGATCTGCCCGAAACCACCACCGCCACCGCCGCTACCAACGATGACAGGCGTCAAGATCAAGTCATTACTCCCGATCGGCAGATGCAGATCCTCATATCCAAGATCCGTATCAGCCTGAATCAGCCGATAGCCAATGCCATGCTCATGCGCGTGAATCAGCTCTTCCTGCAGTTCAGGGATGTTGATGCACAGCAGCTTGACAGCATCCGCAGGGGTCCGCAGATCGTAGTAGGTGTGCTCGGCGCCATAACGCTCGCCCAGATCACCCAGCAGTCGGACGACC
>RFUY01000266.1 GCA_009922705.1 Gammaproteobacteria bacterium | reverse complement strand
TTTTTCAGCGCGAAGAATCATCGCTTCTATGAGGAGATGTTCGTCACGCCGCTCCCCAGTAGTGCAATTGCCGCGGGTTACGTCATGGGAGGCGTACTCCGAGGGCTCTTGGTTGCGATCATTGTGACGGCAGTGGTGCGCGCCTTCACCCCGATTCCATTGCACTCTCCTGTGGTGTTGCTCGTCGCCGCTATTTTGACGGCTTGGATTTTCGCGTCGCTTGGGTTTATCAATGCCTTGCTTGCGCGGAATCATGATGACGCCAACTGGGTCAGTAACTTTGTGCTACTGCCGATGACCTATCTTGGGGGCGTTTTTTTTCCAATGTCCTACCTCCCGGATGTGATTGAGCCGATCGCGAGCCTGAATCCAATTTTATTGGTTGTGACCTCGTTTCGGTACGCTGTACTTGGCATCGGTGCGGATCATGTGTGGCTGAGTCTGGGTCTCCTGGCGGTGTTGACTGCGGTGATTTTTGGCTTGGCGGCTTGGATGTTGCACCGTCGGATTGGCCTCAGTGCATAATCTGACGACCATGGGTACCAGGCGATGGCCTCGAAGGAGTTGGGTGTGGTGGAGTATGTAATGGCCCCTGAGCCACCGGCCAGCGTGGCGGTGGTCGGTGAGCGCGCGCGGTTTCCGGTCCGTCGTATTTTTTGTGTGGGCCGAAATTACGCGGCACATGCGCGTGAAATGGGTCAGGATCCTGATCGTGAACCGCCCTTTTTTTTCACAAAGCCTGCGTCCGCGCTTGTGGCTGGTGATGCGGAGATTCCATATCCTCCGGAGACGGCGCAGTTCCATTTTGAAGCCGAGCTCGTTGTTGCAATCGGGACAGAGGCGATTGCATGCCCGGTCGATCAAGCGCGCGATTGTGTCTATGGCGTCGCCATTGGCAACGATTTAACCCGGCGGGATCTTCAGTCCCGCGCGAAGGACAAAGGCCAGCCCTGGGACTGGGGGAAGGGGTTTGATCACTCCGCGGTCTGTGGCCCGATTCATCCGCTGGCCACGGTTGGCCCGTTAACGCACGGACGTATTGAGTTGCGCCTCAATGGCGAGATCAAGCAGCAGGGGGATCTGTCTGAGCTGATTTGGTCGATTGATGAGGTAATCTCCATTATTTCTCACAGCATGGCGTTGCGTCCTGGAGACCTGATTTATACAGGCACGCCCGCGGGCGTTGGCGCGATGCAGGTGGGCGATCTCATTCAGATCACGGTAGAGGGCTTGGGTGTGATCGAACACCGGATTGTTGCCCCGGATCCACGATTTAGGACCGCCGATTAAGTGCTAGGGACCACTTCAAGTAGTTGCCCATTGGGTCCATCGGTCAAGAGATAGAGCCCACCATCGGGGCTGGTGCGGACATCTCGAATACGACCCAGCTCATTTTCAAAGAGACGCTCGGTCTTGGTGACGCGCTGGCGTTGGTCGATC
>RFUY01000265.1 GCA_009922705.1 Gammaproteobacteria bacterium | reverse complement strand
AAAGACGGCACATTCGAACTGTTTTGCACGGAGTACTGTGGCGCTTCGCACAGCGGAATGATTGCCAATGTCGTGGTTCAGCCCTACGAGGCCTTCGACGAATGGCTGTCCAATCAGAACACCGATGATATGCCCTTGCCAGAACTCGGGGCTAAGCTATACCAGCAACAAGCCTGCCAGACCTGCCACAGTGCTGATGGCACGCCGGGCGTTGGACCCACCTTTGCGGGTCTATGGGGGCAAGCTGCACGTCCACTTGAGGGTGGCAACACTGTGGCTGTCGATGCAGACTATCTATATGAGTCGATCGTGAACCCATCCGCGAAAATCGCTGAGGGCTATATGCCACTCATGCCGGCTTCGTATGCCTCACTGTCCGAACGGCAGGTATCGGCACTTATCGAGTATATCAAAACGCTACAGTAATCTCAGACGCTCACTCTTATGGCTATGGCAACAACGGCCGGTGAAGCACCGGCGAAGCATTACTTAAACCACGAGAAGACCTTCAAGTCGTGGGCGCTCAGCGTTGACCACAAGCGCATCGGCATCATGTATATGGTGACGCTCGCCGTGGTATTCTTGATTGCGGGAGTCCTAGCGCTGTTGGTTCGAATCGAACTCATGTCCCAGGGACCAACCATCATGGATGCTCAGACCTACAATCAGGTCTTCTCCATGCATGGAATCATGATGGTATTCCTATTTCTGGTACCATCGATCCCAGCCATTATGGGAAACTTCGTCATGCCGATTCAAATCGGTGCTATTGACGTAGCGTTTCCGCGGCTAAACCTAGCAAGCTTTTATATCTACCTAATTGGTGGTGTGCTCGTCGTCTTCGCGTTAATGAATGGGGCGGTAGACACGGGTTGGACGTTCTACACACCCTACTCCAAGAGCATCGGTGATAGTGTGCTCTGGATGACCATGGCCGTATTCATTGCCGGATTCTCGTCGATTCTGACCGGGATGAACTTCATCGTGACGATCCATAAGATGCGCGCACCCGGCCTCACCTGGAATCGCCTCCCGCTTTTCGTATGGTCGATTTACGCCACGTCCATCGTTCAGGTATTGGCTACCCCGGTGATTGGGATTACGATGGTGCTTCTATTTCTAGAGCGTTTGATCGGAATCGGCATTTTTGATCCGGCACTTGGAGGAGACCCGGTGTTGTTTCAGCACTTTTTCTGGTTTTACAGCCATCCGGCGGTATACATCATGATCTTGCCCGCCTTTGGCGTGGTTTCAGAATTGATCGCTACGTTTTCTCGCCGCCCGGTGCAGGGCTACATGTTCGTCGCACTATCGAGTGTCGCGATCGCATTCCTAGGATTCTTGGTTTGGGGGCATCACATGTTCGTCTCTGGACAGTCTGCGATGTCTAGTGTAGTCTTTTCGCTGATCACGTACCTCATTGGTATTCCCACAGGGGTCAAGATGTTCAACTGGGTAAGCACGATGTAC
>RFUY01000264.1 GCA_009922705.1 Gammaproteobacteria bacterium | reverse complement strand
GCCTGGTTGCATGAGCATTGGAATGATCCTTACGTGCTACGCGCAAAGGCCGATGGCTATCGCGGACGCGCGGCCTATAAATTACTGGAAATCCAAGAGTCTGATCGATTGATTCGGCCTGGGGATTGCGTCGTAGATTTGGGGTGCGCGCCTGGAGCCTGGTCACAAATCGCGGCCAGGGTCGTCGGCGATCGGGGACTGCTTGTGGGATCCGATATTTTACCGATGGATCCTATTGCAGACGCTTTGTTTGTGCAGGGGGATTTTACCGAAGACACGACATTGCGCCTGATCTTGGGAGCACTCAAAGGCCGAAAAGCGAGCGTGGTGCTTAGTGACATGGCTCCCAATGCCTCGGGCAACCGATCGTCAGATCAGATTCGGGCGATGTATCTGTGTGAACTTGCACTCGATTTTTGCCATCAAGCGCTCGCATTAGACGGCTCGTTCTTGATCAAGGTCTTTCATGGCGAGGGGTTTGATGCGTTTTTCAAACAGTTAAAAACTGAGTTCGCTGTCGTCAAAACTCGAAAACCAGAGGCGAGCCGCGCTCGCAGTCGAGAAACTTACCTGCTCGCTACGGGGTTTCAGGGGCGGTCATGATCCTGATTAGGCAACAGAACTTAAAACAAGCGCACAGAGTCCTTCTCAACTGTAGAATAGAGCATTCGGGTTAGCGTAAAGAGCTTCTATGAGTCGACGGTATTTTGGAACAGACGGAGTGCGGGGTCGCGTTGGCGAGGGCTGCATCACCGCTGAGTTCGTGTTGCGGTTGGGTTGGGCGTTTGGATCCACCATCCGAGAATCTGTCACTCACCGTCCAAAAATTGTCATTGGCAAAGACACTCGGCTGTCCGGCTACATGTTTGAAACTGCACTGGAAGCTGGATTGATTGCAGCAGGCTGCGATCCCGTGATGCTGGGTCCAATGCCAACGCCTGCGATCGCATACCTCACCCGGACGTTTTCTGCCGATGGTGGGATTGTGATCAGCGCATCACACAACCCATATCACGACAACGGCATTAAGTTCTTTGATGCCAACGGCACGAAATTGCCGGATGCCGTCGAGGCGGCGATTGAAGCCCGCTTGGATCAGCCTCTCGCCACTGTTGATGGTCCCTTACTTGGCAGGGCGTCTCGAGCCAATGATGCAGCGGGCCGTTATATCGAGTTTTGTAAACATACGCTTCGGTTGGGTACGGATTTATCTCAGTTCAAAATCGTGCTGGATTGTGCGCACGGTGCGGCCTATCAGATTGCCCCAAAAGTCTTTCGGGAACTGGGTGCACGCGTGACCGCCATTGGAGTCGAGCCTGATGGGCTCAACATCAATGATGGGGTCGGTTCGACAGCGCCATCACTGTTGATTCAGACGGTGATAGACACTGGGGCGGATCTCGGGATTGCCCTTGATGGCGATGCGGATCGTGTGGTGATGGTGGATGAGACCGGCGCCACCTTGGATGG
>RFUY01000263.1 GCA_009922705.1 Gammaproteobacteria bacterium | reverse complement strand
ACACGGCCGTAACTGCGGGTAGAGACTTCGCATTGGCCATTGAGACCGGTGATGTACGCATGAATGACTTAGGTCGGATTGAGGCTGGTCAGACAACATCAATCGGAGTGGCCGCTGGAGATATGTTACTCACTGGGGTCCACACAGTCTCTGGAGAGACTGGATTGGCGGTGTCATTGGGAACAGGTGTCTTGACGGCGACGGGAGTGACGACAATTCGGAGCACATCTGGATCCGTGGGTCTTACGTTGTCAGAAGGTCGTTTTGGCTTGAGTGGAACATCACTCATTGAGGGTGCATCGATTGAGTTTGTGCAACGTTCGGTGTCCACAGAGGCTGGCCTTGTTGCTGATGGTGAGACGACTATTCGGGCGTCAGAGACAGATGCGGTTTTGGATCTGAATGATGGTATTCGGCTGTCTGGTTTGAGCGTGATTTCTGCGGCTGAGAATGTTAGTGGTTCGATTGAGACGGGCGGCGTCGTTGTTTCTGGGGAGACGAGTATTGCGGCCACCGCTGGTTCGATTGATTGGCAGATGACGATTGGTGATCTTAGTGCAAGTGGGACAACACGTATTGATTCTGGATTAGACACCTCGATTGCGATCCAGACGGGCGATGTGATCTTTAATCAAAACACGGCCGTAACTGCGGGTAGAGACTTCGCATTGGCCATTGAGACCGGTGACGTCCGCATGAACGACCAGGGTCGGATCATTGCGGGCGCGGACCTCGACATCACCATCCGTGATGCAGGTAACTTGGTGATGGAAGACGAAGACACCTTGCTCAAAGCGGACCATGTGACGTCAAACATTGCCAATACGATTTTCTTGGATCGGATCGAAGCCACCAGTCGGGTTGATTTGACAGCGGTCGATGGTCAGATCCTGGACAACACCGCCTCAGAAGCCGTCGATTTGATCGTTACGGACGTGTTGACGATGCAGGCGTCCTCAGGCATCGGGGTGAACTGGTCGGATAACTTGAATATTCAGGCGAATGAAGTCAGTGCACTGAACTCTGACACTGGCAGTGTGAATATTCAGAACCGGAATGCCTTCACGGTCGGTGAACTTGGGATTGGCAACGCAGCGGTCGCGGATGTGATTCTCACCTCCCTGGGCCGAATTTTTGTGAAGAATTTTGCCCCGGGTCTGACCTGGGAGACGCCTGAGGCGGGTCGAGTCAGTAGCATCAAGGGGCAGACGGTCCACATGCTACAAAACATCTCTTCACCGACCTTTGAGACGCAGCCGGGGAATCAGTCTTGGCAGGATATGATCATGCTGCGTGGTGGAAATGCTCGCGGCTTGACCATCATGAAGCCTTCGGAGCGAATCGCGCAGACCGAGAGTTTGATTCAGCCGGAGACGACGCAGGCCGAGGCAGTCGAGGCTGCGCTCGAGCGTCAGGCTGAGCAGACCCGGACCCTGATCCAACAGTTGATTGAAACGCGCCCAATTGAGGTTGCAAGCGTGTTGCAGAATCAA
>RFUY01000262.1 GCA_009922705.1 Gammaproteobacteria bacterium | reverse complement strand
AAGTCCGCTTAATGTATCGGCGACGATACGGCGCTCGGCTTCACCTTGCTTGGAAAACTGGATATATCGACCACGTAGCTCGCTCGCCCGCAGCAATGATTGCGGCATGACGGTATCACGTAGCGCTTGCAGTTGACTGACGGTGAGCAGCCGATCAGTAGACCCTGGATGACCCGAAACGAATACGAGTTCACCGGCGGCAGGGCCTGCGAAGTTGATGCGTAGTGGTTCGCTAATGGCGACAGGTACACCATTTTCATAGGCACGTAGGAAGGCCATGTCGAGACACCAGCGAGGAAACTGGAAGTTATCGGGGTCGCCACCAAACGCCGCGATTCCTGCTTCAGGAGCGAAGACTAAGCGTACGTCAGTATAGCGACGGTACTGATACAGAAAATATTGGCCGCCGTTATACAAAGAAACGGTCTGGCATTTGCGGCCGGTCTCGCTTTCGCAGGTCTGCTCTAGTCGGGTGCGTGCCTGTTTACGAGCCTCGTTAGCTGCTTTCTCACTGAGCCCCTCAGTCGCGGCGGAAATCTTTGCGGTGATATCTGTCATTGCGACTAGAACATCTGCGACTTGTGTCGGGCAGCTGATTTCAGTGTCACGATTGCGGGCGATAAAGCCATCATCGAGTAGGCTTTTTTCTTTGGTAGAGTTTTCGGCTAAGCAACGTGTAATGCAGTGGTGATTGGTGAGGATGAGGCCTTCCTCTGATACGAACGAGGCGGTGCAGCCGGCGAGCCTAACCGTTGCGAGACGCACTCGGTCTAGCCAAGGCTGGTCAATCTTCACCCCATACTGCTCAGCGATCCGTTGAGTGGGAACATTATCAAAGGTCCACATTCCCTCATCAGCGTGCGCTGCCGCGCTCAGTAAGGCAGTCAGTAGAACGACCGCAATTCGGTTTCTCATCTCACAACTCCTGATCGAGCATCCATCTCAGTAGGATCGGTATTTGGCGCGATTCTCATGATTTTGTCGAGTGACGCGCCCACCTTTGGTCTCACCCTAGTTCTTTGAGATGAGCTTGCGCATTTGCTAAATCGTGTGGGGTATCAATATCCCATTCAGCCGATGGCATGGGGAGTAGGCGACGGTCTGGGTCGGCTTGTAATAGGGTCTTGGCGCCGTGATCGCCGCGTAACGCGTCGATCTTCGCAAAGAGACGAGCGGGCAAGATGCAGGGTGCACCCGCGCCATCTGCATATTGTGCGGCGACAATCCGTTCAGGATCTAATCGCCAAAGATCAATCAGCCGTTGTAGTTCATTGGCGCTCAGTAAGGGCTGATCACCTAAGATAACGAGCAGCGCAACCGGCGTCGGTTTAGACTCTTTGATGATGCGAAGCGCATAACGAAGCGAACCGCTTAAGCCCTCTTGCCACTCAGAACAAACGAGCTGTTTGCACGGGATGCCAAGATCCTCGAGGCGGCATGAGATTAAATCCGCTTCAGCACCCAAGACCACCCACGGAGCGACCCCTGTTGCGCGCGTG
>RFUY01000261.1 GCA_009922705.1 Gammaproteobacteria bacterium | reverse complement strand
TATAGGCCCCCTTGAGCACACAGCTTTCCCCAGGTTCGATCCTTGGGCACGACTGTGAAGATGGCGAGATCTTATTGTCCTTCACATTCACCTGCGTAAGCGTGATGTCACCATCGTTCAAGAGCGTGACTTCAAAGGACAAAATGTCACCCACAGAAATCGTATTGTCTTCGTCCTTGTCCAGGTGAGACGCCAACGTCTTGGTCAACGTGGGCTTCCTGTTTTGGACGAGACCAGTCGTCAACACCGCCTTCTTCGGCAGCGGTGTTTGGTCGGATGTCACAGTCGCTTCGTTAGTGACTTCTCCAGCGTCCTTGTCCGCTTGGGTCACGGTATAACTACCAGCCAGAACACAGGTTTCGGCAGGTGCTACAGTTTCGCAGACCTTTTCTGCAGGCGTGATCATCGAATCTTTGATCGTCACCGCAGTCAACGTCTGGTTCCCCGTGTTGGTTGCAACGATCTCAAAGCCGATCGTATCCCCAACAGCATAATCAGCCTCTTGTTCCTCAGCTAAACGCTTCTCGATCGTGATCGCCGGTTTCTGCTCTACGGGCGTCTTGAGTGTGGTTTTAGTCGGCTCATCAACTTCATCACTGACAACCTGCGCGTTGTTAAGGATCTCACCTGCGTCAATATCTGCCTGAGTGACTGTATAAGTCCCCGCTAATTCGCACGTGTCCTCAGGCGCGACTGAGGCGCAGGTTATCGTCGTGGGATTCAGTTTCTCATCGGTCACCACCATGTTGGTCAGGGTGGTGTTACCGCTGTTCGTCGCCACAACAGAGTAAGTCAACGTATCGCCTAGGGAAATATCGTTGCTCTCTTCCTCATCGGAGTTGCTGGCGACGCGCTTGCTAATCGTCTGTGCCGGCAATTGGTCAATGGGGGTCTTGGTTGGATCCTTGGTTGGATCCTCATCCCCGTCGTCGTCTTTGGTCTCATCCCCATTGTCAGAGTCATCCGACACATCGTTATCCGACGGATCCTTACCTTTGGCGATGACCGTGTTGCTCACACCGCCCGCATCGATGGCCGCTTGGCCAATCACATAGGTTGCGGTGTAAGAAGCCACCTCGCCCGGCGCCAAGGTGCCTTCAGTCGCGTTATTCGGCCCGGCTGCACCCCCTTTGGTTGTGCCTGAGAACGCGGGCGCTGTGGTTAGTGAAAGCGCGCCGCCATCAGCGTCCAAGAGCGTATCCGTCAACGTGATCGAATCGACGGTGACGTTACCCGTGTTCTCCACAGTGATCGTATAAGTGATCGTGTCTCCAGCATTCACGCTATTACTGCCATTGGTGTCTGCAGGTGGTGTCCACAACAGGCGGTCACCCTTGCTGACAAGACCTGTGGTTTCATTGCCTGCACCGTACACTGTCAGCAGCTGGGTGGTGACTGTCGTTGCGCCCTCAGCGCTTGTGATGCGCTCAAGTTTAGCACCACCGGCACTTGGGATCTCAATGAGCTTGAACTTCAACTGATTGCTGGCCGTTTCATCG
>RFUY01000027.1 GCA_009922705.1 Gammaproteobacteria bacterium | reverse complement strand
CTCCTGCACCCGTGCCAGTGTCGCGGTGGATTCATTGACAGCCTCGGTCGACAACCACAGATCCAACACTTCATCGGTCTCAGCCGCAGCAAGGAATTGCTCGCTCAATTGCGCACCAACTTCGGGGGAGGCATCTGCACGCGCAATCCGGTAGGCCGCAAATCGTTCCGTCAGGTTTTCAGCCTTGCTAAACAGTTCAGTCAAGACGCCGTCACACTGCCCCTGTCGCGCCATCATGCCCAAGGCGATAAACCCAAGGCTTCGTTTCCCAATGTCTTCTGCAACCGGCCGGTAGGGGCCCTCGACGCGCATCGCGGAATACACGCGAGACCAGGCATCAACCAGTGTTCGCGCCAAATGTGTTCGCAGTTGTTTGCGCGCAGACACAATGGCTTGCGGGTCGGCTGGGCGCATCCGATCCCATAGCACTGTATCGGCGGGTAACGCTAACAGCTCCGCGAGACGAGCAGGATCGGCTAACGCCTTCGAATCGGTCAGCAACCCGCCCACTAATGCGGTCACGGGATCCAAGAGATCAGAGGCCCCATGAGAGACGAGATCAACCAGCGTATCCATCCAAAGCGATTGCATGGCATCCCATTGCGAGACCCCATCTTGGTCATGGCGGGCGAGTGCAATACGGTCATCAATGGATCGCTGCACTTCAAGCTTGACCGGCGCAGATAACCCTCTCAACACCGACAAGACTGGACGGCCCGACAATCCGGGGAACTTGAGCGTCTGCTCTTGAGTAGAGAGTTCGACCACAGTCTCAGGGACCAACTCCTTGCCGGACGATGCATCAATCACAGCCATGCGCACCGGCATTAAGAATGGCGGCAAATCACCCGTGTGGATGGCAGGCGGCGCCTGGCGCAACGTGACCTCCAAGGTCTCGCCATCCAATGTTGTCGTCACCGACAGCTGAGGTGTCCCAGCCACGCGATACCACTGCATAAACTGAGACAGATCTCGACCTGACACTTCTGCCATCGCGGCCGCAAAATCCTCGATTGTGGCTGCCGAGCCATCATGGCGATCAAAGTACAGATCTGTGCCCTGACGAAACACCGTCGGACCCAACAAGGTCGCCAGCATCCGCACAACCTCTGCCCCCTTCTCATAAATAGTAAGGGTGTAGAAATTCGAAATCTCAAGATAGGAGTCTGGTTGCACTGGATGGGCGGTTGGCCCACCATCTTCATTAAATTGCGCAGTCCGAAGATAACTCACATCTTGGATCCGTTTGACCGCTCGACTGTTCAGATCCGCCGAAAACTCACTGTCTCGAAACACAGTAAAGCCTTCTTTTAGGCTCAATTGGAACCAATCTCGGCAAGTGACTCTGTTCCCGGACCAATTGTGAAAGTATTCGTGCGCCACAATCGCCTCAATCCGCTGAAAGGCTTGATCGGTGGCGGAATCAGGACTGGCCAAGACACAACTGGTGTTAAAAATATTCAGTCCCTTGTTCTCCATGGCGCCCATGTTGAAATGCGAGACCGCAACGATCATAAATAAGTCGAGGTCATACTCTCGCCCGTAGACCTCCTCGTCCCAGCGCATCGCCCGCTTCAAGGAGGCCATGGCATAGTCGACGCGACCGAGATCCTTCTCTTCCACATAGATCCGTAAGCCGACAGATCGACCCGAACACGTCACAAAGGTGTCTGACGCACAGGCTAAATCGCCGGCGACCAGCGCGAACAAATAGCAGGGCTTCGGAAATGGATCTTCCCACACAACATCGCGAACACCCTTCTCATGGGTGGTTTCCGAGATCAAGTTGCCATTCGACAGCAATGTCGGGTAGCTCGCTGGCGCAATCATCCGCGTCCGAAACTTTGCTAAGACATCAGGTCGATCCGGATAGTACGTCATCCGGCGGAAACCCTCCGCCTCACACTGGGTACAAAACATACCATTTGAGACGTACAGTCCTTCCAAGGCCGTGTTCGCAGCAGGCGAAATCCGCGTAATCACGACCAAGGTAAAGGCATCAGGCACATCTGGGATTGTCAGCGTCTCATCGGCACGTTGATAACGCGTCTCATCCAAGGGCATTCCGTCGATCGCAATCGATTCCAGCGCGAGATCCAATCCATTGAGTACTAAAGCCGCAGCCTCAGAACCGCAGCGCTGAAACTGACTGACTTGGGTGACGCGCGTCGACAAGGGGTCCAGTTCGAACGTCAGCTCGACCTGAGACACCTTAAATGGATACGGCTGAAACTCGGCTAAACGCGTCAGTTTAGGCTCGGTCATTTGACCGCGCATGTCAGTCATTCTGTTGTCTCCGTGTTGTTGCAATTAACGCATCATCCGGCAACCCACACTCTGAATTGCCACGATCCACATAGCCAGTCCGTTCGGTTTCTGGCACAAAACTCTCCTCATACCGAATGATGGCCTCAAGCATCCAGTCGCGCTGTTGCGCTGACACCTCTCGCCCATCCGGAAAGCGGCCAAGCGCAACGGCCTGTTTTAGTCCCACCACCATCTCTGGAGTCAATGATGCAATCAGATCTTCTAACGAATTCATTCGGTATCCCGTTCATGTTCAATCCGACCACCCCAATTCAGTTTGGTCCTGCACACTTCATAATAGCTGTACCCCGGCGGATGCAGCAGTGTTAGCTGTTGACTCGATTGACGAATCGACACTTGATCATCCAGAAGCAACGAAATGTGCGTCTGCCCATCACAACTAATCTGAGGCAAGGCCTGATGCTTTTCTGTAATTGTGAGCACAATCTCCGACCGTGCATCGATCACGATCGGTCGCGCATTCAGGGTATGAGGGAACATGGGGACGAGGACCATCGCCGCCAAGGCTGGATGCATAATTGGACCCCCGCCAGATAACGCATAGGCAGTCGATCCCGTTGGCGTTGCAACAATGAGTCCGTCAGAACGACTGGAGTACACGAACTGCTGATCGATACACAAGTCGAACCCAAGCATCCGCGCCGAGGAGCCTTTGTGCAAGACCACATCATTAAGCGCATTTGCATGCGCAATGGTCCTGCCATCCCGGGCCACTTCCACATCAAGTAACGGGCGCCGCTCCTTGGTGAACTCCCCCGCCAGCGCTGAGCCAATCTTCTCAAATAGGTCGGCTGGGCTAATGTCCGTCAAAAAACCGAGTGTTCCGCGGTTCACCCCCAACACGGGTGTTTCAAAGCGAGCCAACGCGCGCGAGGCCCCCAGCAAGCTGCCGTCGCCACCAACAACAATGGCCAAATCAACTTTCTGCCCAATGCGCTCGAGGGCACAATGCGGCACCCCCTCAAAACCGCCCGCATCGGCAATGTCGTCCTCAATCCACAGGCTACACCCCTGATCCCGGAGAAAATCGACAAGCCGTGCTATGGTATCAATCGCCAGCTGATTGCCCGATCGACCAATCAGGCCGACCCGCTTGAATGTTGTCACCGCATACTCCCAAGGATCGTTACATGCCTATTACACACCAAACCGAGGGCCACGCGAATCACCCCGCATGGATTCGTCGCGAACTCGATTGGATTTTGGCTGCAACACCCCTGGCCACCTTGGGTTCCAGCCCCCTGAAAACGCCACTTCTCGAGATCGATGCCGTTGATACCGAGACCCTGGCGACTGATCTCGCCGACCAATGGGCGTGGCATGGTGCGCCAAAGCGTTTAGGCCGCCGATTTGAGCAACTCCTATCGGCCCTGTTTGAGGCAATACCGAGTATTCGCATCTTGGCGCAGGGCGTTGCGGTTCACGCCGGAGAGCAGACGCGTGGCGAACTTGACTTCTTGCTGAGCTACCAAGACACCGTCATTCATCTTGAGGTTGCCCTGAAATACTATGCGGGCGTCGGTGATGAGGTAGCCCGCGCCAATCCTTTACATTGGGTGGGCCCAAGTACCGAGGATCGTCTAGACCTAAAACTCAACCACTTGCTGACCCATCAGTTACCCCTTTCGACAGAGCCTGAGACGCTAACACTCCTGGCATCACGTGACCTACCGACACCCACGCACCGACACGCCTGGATCTTTGGCCGGTTAATCCATCCGTATACAGAAGCGCTGAACCAGACGCCCCCAATTCCCGAACATATTGTTGGACCGGGGGGGAATTACTGGTGTTGTCACCGCGATCGGGACCACGCATTTCGCGCCCTCAGTCGCCCAGTTGGCTCTGCGTATGGTTGGAGTCCTATCAGTCATGATGCATTGATTGGGCAACATCACGGGCCTGCGCACTGGCCGCTGATCGCGACCGCCCAAATCCCTCATCCAGAACATCATGCTGTGTTAGCGCTGGTCTCTCGCACAACAAACGATCATGCAGAGCGTGCAAGACTGTGGATCCTTCCTGATGATTTTGTGGCACGCGCCTGGATCGATGACCAAGCCTAATTTTTTGCGTCTCACTTCGGCTCACACGCGCGCTGTCAGTTCAGAATACTCAGGACAAATGAAGTCCAAAAGAGAATCGACGTGGTCATCAGCCATCCTCACAGTCTATTGATCCAGAACGCTTACGTATTTTCGGGTTTACCTCAGCACTTACGTGGATTCACAGGGGAAGTGTTGCACCAACCCCAAATGCACCAGGTCTTTTGCAGGATACAAAGAATCCTGATCCCGTGGCCATCCCTTTAATTCATGGGCGAACCAATCCATAAAATGAACGGTCCGATCCACCATTTCCTCCATATCAACGGACTGAGGGACAAAGAAACAACTGGGATCATCCAAGGCCTTACCGGCTAACTCATCATGAATTGCGGCCACATACCCTGCAGCAAGTGCTCGCTTCGACATGTCGTCCGAGGTCGACAGCTTGATGAGTAGACTCGCAGTCATGTAGTTCCCGGCAGAGGCCTGAGACAATAGTCCTGATGTGACAAGCAAAGTTCCGAAGGCCTTTAAGCTTTGTTTTACAATTCGTTCGGTTAAGAAATAGTGACGCATTGTGCTCGCTCCTGTAGTCGTTCGATCGGAGACTACGCAGTGCCATGACACAAATATGGGAGGTTCGATGGAGCGTTGATGGATCTGAGGGAAGCCGGGCGTCGACCGCCCGCGACAAAGATCTAAAAACGACGCGCGACCATATTGCGCGCTAGAGCGAATGCACTCACCACACAGATTGAGCTGCTCAAGGCGATTAAGAATACTGACTGCACAAGACTCACATCAAGACAGCGACATCTCTATACCCACGAGAATGACTGTGCTGAGAGGGTTCGTTTGAACATTAATTACAGGCATAAAAAAGCCACGCTAGACGTGGCTCTTCAAAATAATGGCGGAGCGGACGGGACTCGAACCCGCGACCCCCGGCGTGACAGGCCGGTATTCTAACCAACTGAACTACCGCTCCAGCGGCACGACTGCTTTGGTGGGTGGAGAGGGGCTCGAACCCCCGACCCTCGCCTTGTAAGGGCGATGCTCTTCCAACTGAGCTATCCACCCGGTCAGTCGCAATGGGGGCGCATATTAGCGCGTCACTGATCGATGTCAACTGATATTCCAGTTTTCGATTGCCATCCCGGGAGACCTCCCTACAATGTGCTGCCCTGCACCATTAATCGTGAAGTGACCAAAAAATGCGCCTTTCAGATTTGAATATCGAAAACTACCAGGTGGTGATGACGCCAGCACAACTGAAGGCGGAACTGCCTTTGCCTGAAAATGCTCGCCAATTCGTCGCGCAAGGGCGCGAGACCGTCCGAAATATTCTTGATCGGACAGATCCCAGGTTAATTGTGGTCGTTGGACCCTGCTCTATTCACGATCCCAACATTGCCCTTGAATATGGACGCAGACTGAAAGTGCTCGCTGAACAGGTGTCAGAGTCCTTATACATCGTCATGCGTGCATATTTTGAAAAGCCACGGACCACCGTCGGTTGGAAGGGCTTGATTAATGACCCCTACCTGAACGGCAGTTTTGAAATCGAAACGGGATTGCGTCAAGCTCGCAAACTATTGATTACCTTGACAGAAATGGGTTTACCGCTCGCCACTGAGGCGCTCGATCCGATCTCCCCGCAGTATCTTCAAGACACTATTACGTGGACAGCGATTGGTGCTCGAACCACTGAAAGCCAAACGCATCGTGAAATGAGTTCAGGACTCTCGAGTCCGGTGGGATTCAAAAACGGGACCGACGGATCACTCGATGTCGCAATCAATGCCATGAAATCCGTGACCCACGGACATGCCTTTCTGGGGATCAATCCAGATGGCCAGGTCGCCATTACGCGAACCAAAGGCAATGCTTACGGGCATGTCGTGTTGCGCGGTGGCGGTGGAAAACCGAATTACAACGCCGCGAGCATCGCCCTGTGCGAAGAGGCATTAGCCAAGGCCGGCTTGTCTAGAAATATTATGGTGGATTGCTCTCACGCGAACTCCAACAAGGATCACCGCCTACAAGTCCAAGTGTTGAACGATTTGACACAGCAAATTACGGCCGGGAACAGCTCGATCTGCGGGGTGATGGTGGAGTCCAACTTACACGAGGGTAACCAGGCGATTCCGGAAGACCTGTCCAACCTGCAGTACGGTGTCTCCGTCACCGATGCCTGCATCGATTGGGAAACAACAGAGACTGCGCTGACGCAAATGGCCACCGCGCTTAAAGAAATTTTACCTGCACGACGCAGCCATTGAGTGCGCGCGTATCGGTCACTACAGGGCCGATACACTGCCAGTCGGCATCAGAAATTCGACATCTGAGGTGTGCGCAGCTTGCATCATCTGCAGCGCCATTTGTCGCACCGGCTTGCCCCCAAAAATCACCTGATGAAGCGCGTCTAAAATCGGCATCGCAACGCCCCAAGATGCGGTTTGGGCATGTACCAGACTCAACGTATTAATCCCTTCAGCCACCTGCCCTAGCGCCGCTTCTGCGGTCTCGAGAGACTGGCCGTCAGCAAGCGCTCGCCCAATTCTAAAGTTCCGAGAATGTGGCGACACACTGGTGACATAGAGATCACCGACGCCAGCCAAGCCCAAAAACGTCAGAGGGTTACCACCCATGTGTGCCGATAATCGGGACATCTCTGCCAAAGCACGGGTAATCAGGAGCGCTTTTGTGTTATCCCCGACGCCTAACCCATCGGCAAGTCCCGCAGCAATCGCATAGATATTTTTTAAGGCCCCACCCAATTCAACACTAATCAGGTCATTTGAACTGTAGAGACGAAAATATTTGGTCGCTAAGGCCTGACGGGTGCGCTCACGGACGAGCGGATTTGCAGAGGCAATCACAGACGCCGTGAGATGGCGTTCGGCCAATTCTTTGGCGATGTTTGGACCCGAGAGAACGCCAATGGCATGCGCCGGCAAATTGCGATGAATCACCTGGCTCATCAACAAAAATCCATCGCGTTCAATCCCCTTAGTGGTGGAGACCAAGGACGCATTTGCCGGAACAATGGGCGCAAGCTGCTGACACACCTCCCCCATCACTTTAGAGGGCACCGAGAGCAGCACGAGCTCGGCATCCGCCACAGCCTCAGCGAGCTCCGTATAAGCGTGGATCGACGCATGCAGTTTAAGGGTCGGATGATATTTCGCATTCACGCGATCACGGTTAATTGCCGACGCCACCTCAGCATCGCGGGTCCAGAGGTGGACCTGATGACCGTTGGTCGCGGCCTGGTCCGCCAGGACGGTTCCGAAACTTCCGGCTCCTAAAATGGCTATTTGCATGGATTAATCGACAGCATCCGACGCCGTGCCTGGCTCGCCAATCAAGCTTTCGGGTGCTTGCTCACACGGCAGTTTCCGACCAATAAAGGCTTCGATTTCCGGTAACAAAAACGAATCATCCTCACAGGCAAAACTGATCGAGGTCCCTTCAGCGCCTGCACGTCCAGTCCGTCCGATCCGATGCACATAGTCTTCTGGGTCTTCAGGCAAGGTGTAATTGATAACATGTCCCACACCCTCGATATGGATACCCCGGCCCGCCACATCCGTTGCGACCAAAATCCGAATCTTGCCCTCCTTGAAGCGATCTAAGGTCTGCGTTCGCTTCCGTTGCGGCACTTCACCACTCAATAGCGCCGCATCGACACCATCACGCTCCAGTCGCTCCACCAGTTCCCGGCAAAGGTCTCTGCGATTGGCAAAAACCATCACTTTATGCAACTCGCGAGTCTCAATGAGGTTTTTCAACAACTGATACTTGGTGTCTGCCGTCGTAATGTAGACGATCTGCTCAACAGTCTCGGTCGTGACATGCTCCGGCTCGATTTCAATGCGGGTCGGTTCAAAGGTCCACCGCTCAGAAATCTCCAAAATTTGCGGCGTAAAGGTCGCCGAAAAGAGCAAGGTTTGTCGTGATTCTTTCCGTGGACAGGCCCGCACAATCCGCCGGACATCCGGCATAAAGCCCATATCCAACATCCGATCCGCTTCGTCGAGCACTAAAATCTCAATCTTTCTGAGGTTGATTTCATTTTGCCCAAGAAAATCGATCAAACGACCGGGTGTCGCCACCATGATGTCGCATGGAGAGGCCCGAAGACTGTCGCGCTGCCGCTGGTAGTCCATGCCACCGACGATGGTCTGAACTTTCAGGTCGGTATATTTGACAAGTGCTTCGGCGTCTTTTCCGATTTGCACCACCAGTTCTCGAGTAGGCGCAAGGACAAGTGCACGGGGCGTTCCGGTCCGACGCTTGCCCTCGATCGGCTCTCGCAGAAAGGTGTCAATCAGCGTCACTAAAAAGGCCGCTGTCTTGCCAGTTCCAGTCTGCGCTTTGGCGACAATATCTTCGCCATCAAGCGCAACAGGGAGCGCCTCCGCCTGGATTGGGCTTGCATACCGGAACCCAAGATCTGCGATGGCATGCATCAGTGCTTTCGGCAATTCCAAATCATGGAAACGTGTTTTTTCGTCTGCTGGCTCGACCACAAAGTCTTCAATGGACCACGTGGGAACGGCGGTTGAGTCGGTCATGATCCCTCACTGTACAAATTCCGATGGCGCAGTGTACACGAGGGACCAGGGTTTCCGGGAGTTTGTTAACGTTCGACCGCTAAGGCCACACCCTGACCACCGCCGATACACAGCGTCGCTAAGCCCTTTTTCGCATCTCGCTTTAGCATTTCATGGATCAGAGAGACGAATACGCGACAGCCTGATGCACCGATCGGGTGACCGATCGCAATTGCGCCACCATTCACGTTGACCTTGTTGGTGTCCCAGCCTATCCCTTTATTGACGCCGATCGCTTGCGCGGCAAATGCTTCATTCGCCTCGACCAAATCCAGCTCTGCATGCGTCCATCCAGCCTTCTGCAAGCACGCCTGCGTCGCTGGAATCGGACCTGTTCCCATGATTTCTGGACGAACGCCAGCAGAGGCATAAGCCTTAATCCGAGCGAGGATCGGCAAGCCTAATGCTTGCGCCTTGTCCACTGACATCAGCATCACACAGGCTGCACCATCATTAATGCCAGAGGCATTACCTGCAGTGACCGTTCCAGCCTTATCAAAGGCTGGGCGCAGAGCAGACAGCTTCTCAGCAGTCACACCGTCTTTAATGAACTCATCCCGCGCAAACACGATTGGATCTCCTTTGCGCTGTGGGATCGTTATCGGCACGATTTCGTCATCAAACCGACCTTCAGCGCGCGCTTTCGATGCCTTTTGTTGTGAAGCCGCAGCAAAGGCGTCCTGCTCTTCACGGGAAATCTCAAACTGCTTGGCCACATTCTCCGCGGTCAGACCCATGTGATAGCCGCCAAACGTGTCGGTCAATCCATCACGCAGCATGGTGTCAACAAGCGTCGCATTGCCCATCCGAAACCCGTCACGAGAACCGAGTAACACATGACCAGATTGGCTCATATTTTCTTGTCCGCCGGCGATCACAATCTCAGCATCACCCAAGAGAATCGCCTGCGCACCCAGCGCAACTGCCTTGAGCCCAGAACCACAAACCTTATTAATCGTCATGGCAGGACAGGTGTCTGGCAGACCCGCGTCTACCGTCGCCTTACGCGCCGGGTTCTGACCTTGGCCGGCTGTTAAGACTTGACCGAGGATCACCTCACTGACCTGTTCTGGCGCCACACCGGTGTCCGTGAGTAACTGCCGGATCACGGCAGCCCCAAGCGCATCCGCGGAGACCCCTGCCAAGGTGCCCCCAAAACTCCCGACGGCTGTCCGCTTGGCAGCCACAATAGCAACTTGAACCATTCTCTACTCCACGATTGAAAACGAAGGTAACTCTTTTAGCAGTTTCCGGCCCCAGGTGGTATTCACCAAACGACGATCTAGAACGGTGATTTGACCCGAATCATGCTCGGAGCGAATCAATCGACCCACCGCCTGACGCAGTCGAATGGTGGCCTGTGGGAGTGATAACTCCGCAAACGCATCCCGTCCATGTCGTGTTAGGTAGTCAGCCCGGGTCGCCTCACGCGGGTCGTCTGGCGGCTGAAATGGCAGTCGGGTAATCACCACTTCGTTTGCGAGATCACCCGGTAAATCTAATCCTTCAGCCATCGACTGCAACCCAAAAATAATGGACGACTGCTCTCCCTCCCGCCGTTCTCGATGTTGCGCCAGCAATTGCTCCAGTGGACGTTGCCCCTGGATCAGAACCACAGCGCGAAGGTCTGCGCTCAGCAGTTCTTCCACACGCCCCAATAACCGCCAGCTGGTAAATAACACGAGGATCCCCAGCCCACTGTCAACCCGAGTCTCCAGATAAGCCGCAATACGCTCTGCATGGCGATCCTCATCGCGTGGATCGGTTGCATCGGCGGGGCACCACAGTCGCCCTTGGCGCGCATAATCAAAGGCACCAGCAACAACTAAGCCTGTGTTTACAGGCAGCCCAAGCGTCTCTGAGAGCTGATGAAATTGACCACCGTGGGCCAACGTGGCCGAAGTCAGGATGGCTGCACCAACGCGTCCCCAGAGCTGCTGAGCGAGATAGGCTGCCGGTTGCATCGGACTCGCCCATAGTTCAAGGTCGGTTGGGTCATCCGGTGTGGCATAGCGTAGATCCTGACCCACCCGAATCCAGCGGGCATGCCCGGTCTCGGTCGCATCCTGTGCAAATGCGTGCACCAGCGCAGGAATCGCCTCCAAGCGTCCCGCGGCCAAAATCAATTGGCCCGCGATACGTTCGGCATCGGTGTCTCCCAACAGGTCCCTGCCCTCACTCTGTCCCTTGAGCCACTCGCGCACCTTCTCCACGCGTTGATTCAATGTGACTAAGTTCACCCGATCAACCGCGGGTGCAGGGAAGCGCTGAGACAAAGACAATCGATAGCGCGTTCCACCCTGGATATAGGAGAACGCACGCTCAGGTTCCTCCAACAGCAAAGCGCATAGCGCTTCTCCCCAGTCGGCTAACACGTGGCCGAGCTGCAACAAACTTGTCGGTAATTCAGTGAGGTCGCGCTGTAAGCGATGTTCGGTGGGTAACAGCTTGGCTAACGTGGACGCAACGCGATCAAGACTCTTTATCGCACCGAGTGCCTGAGCGATGCGAATGTGATCCGTAAACTGCTCTGCGGCGACACGTGCCAGCTGATGTGCTTCATCCAAAATCAGCACGCAGCGCTCCAGCGGTGGCAACAACACCCCGCCGCCCAGTCTCAAATCAGACAGCAACAGATCATGATTGATCACCAAAACGTCTGCGTCATCCCACTGCTCGCGCGCCCGAAAATAGGGACAGACAGAGAATGCATGACAGTGCCTTCCCTGACAGCGATGATGATCGGTGGTGACCGCAGTTTTCACACTGTCAGTCAGTGGTTCGGGAAAGGCATCCATGTCCCCATCCCAAACCCCGCTCGTCCAAGCTCTTCCAAGACCTTCAATCGCCTGACGATCGTCTCCATCCAGCACTAACACGAATTCATCCGGATACAAGCCGGACTCGCCCTCCACAGACGCAAGCGCAGAGTCGAGACGCACAGGACACACATAACGACGACGACCCTTGGCGAGCGCCCACTGAAACTCGAGCCGACCCGCGGATGCCAATTCAGGGAGGTCCTTATCCATTAACTGGCGTTGCAACGAGACCGTCGCCGTCGAGACGACCACGGTCATCTCCCGCGCCAAGCCGACGGGCAAGGCAGCCACCAGATACGCCAACGTTTTACCGGTGCCCGTTCCGGCCTCGATGATGCCAACGGGTGGACTGGACGCATCACCGATCCGCCCCAGGACACGCGCGATCTCACCAATCATTTGCTTTTGACCCAGCCGCGGTTTCAGTCCGCGAGCCTGTAAAAAGTCCGAATACAGCAACTGAATCGATTGTTTGATATCGTCGGAGACCACAGCGCCTTGCTTTATCGCGAAAACTCACAGTGTAGGTGATTTTGATGTCAGACACCGCTTTAGCCAGCGCCGCAATCCGTGAAGCAGGTCAACTCGCACGCGCCTTTTTTGAACGCCGTCACGAGCTACTCATCGATCAAAAAGGCCCTCAGGATTACGTCAGTGCTGCAGATCGAGAGGTTGAATCCTGCCTCATTTCGCGTTTATCGCAGCTGTTTCCGGACGATGGTTTTGTTGGTGAGGAATCCGGACAGCGACACGGGGCACGCGAATGGATCATTGACCCCATTGATGGCACCACTAATTTTTTACGCGGCATTCCCGTATTTGCGATCACGCTTGCGTTAGTCGAGGCAGACGTGACCCAGCTTGGACTGATCTACGATCCAATGCGCGATGTCTTATATGAGGCAACCGCAGGCGGTGGAGCCCGCTGCAATGGCGAACCGATCCAACCGCTGTGGCGCAGTGCACTGTCTCAGAGTTTGATTGGACTCTGCCACTCCTCTCGATTGCATCCAGAGCAGCTCACAGCGCGCATCTCAAGCGTACTGCGGTCAGGCGCCATCCTCCGCCAGCCTGGGAGCGCAGCCCTGATGCTCTGTGATCTCGCTATGGGGCGAATTGACGGGCTATATGATGCGGATTTAAAGGCCTGGGACTCGGTTGCTGGGTTGCTGATCGCGCGCGAAGCCGGTGCGATCGCGAGCAATTTCCTGGCAAAAGAGAGTTGGCGAACCGCCCCCCAACCAACCCTGGCGGTGGCGCCTGGTCTCTATCCTGAACTCAGTGCGCTCTGGCCTGAGATTAGAGACATCCCGTGTTTGCCTTAAAAGCCAACAGGCAAGAACAATGTCGAGGCAACACCCCGTGTGACCGCATTGATGGTCCGTTGTTCTTTCATTGCGAGCGTCGTTGCAAGCGTGTCTTGCACGCTAATCAATCCGCCTAAGATTTGCGAATAACTTGCGTTGAGCACGTCATCTTGAACGCCATCCGCATACAAATAAGGATGGCCAGACGGATCGCGTCGCGTCCGCAATAAATAGGCCGCAGCCTCGATATTCCGGGCACTGTTGTAGATAAACTGAGGGTCAGGGAAGTCATCCAGCAACAAAAATTCACGGCGACCGTCAAACGCCCGATTCACCATATCCTGCAACCCAGCTGAAAACGCGAAGACGCGATCACCCTGAAACTCAGGCTCAAATGCGAGCCGAATCAGGGCCTCAGCGGATGTCTCATTAAATTCACTCAGTGAAATCCGCGGCGATTTCAGCTGCAATAGACGCAACTCCAAGGTGATATTGGAGGGCATCTGACTGGGATTGCGGCGATATAACTTCACCAGTAATTCGGACAGCCGTTGATCGAGCTCAGTCCGAGCTGCTTCGACAAAGAAAGCTGTATCCGACTTCGCGAGATTCTTCAGTACCGGCGGGGTTTGCACAGGCACGCAGGCGACAAGGAGTGCGAGCACACACAAGATCGCCCACGCGCATCGCATTAATCGGTCAACTCAATCAACAGCGCATTCACCCGCCGCAAGTACCCAGGCGCATCGTCAAGTTTTCCACCTGCGCCGAGCTGTGCATGATCGAACACCAATCGCGCTATTTCCGCAAACCGCGCCGGGTCGGTCTCCCGATCGAGGCGCTTTAACAGACCGTGCTCAACATTGACCTCCAGTGTTGGCTTGGACACGGGCAGCGACTGACCAGCGGCCTCCATGATCTGGCGCATTTGTGGGCCAAGGTCATCTTGCGACAGGACCAAAACCGCCGCGGAGTCGGTGAGCCGCTGCGAACGCTTCACCTCAGAGACTTGGTCCGCAAGCACCTCCTTCAGTCGGCTCAATAGCTTCTTCTGTGCCTTGGTTTCCTTTTTTGCGGACTCCACCGGCGCTTCACCAGGCAGTTCCAAACCATCGCGGGTGATATCGACAAAATTATGATCATCGAAGGCATGCAAATGCCCCATCAGCCATTCATCGATGCGGTCAGACAAGAGCAGTACTTCAATCCCACGAGCCTTCAGCGCTTCCAGATATGGGGAGCCCAAGGCGTTTGCATAGGATTCAGCGACCAGATAATAGATGTCTTTTTGCCCTTCAATCATCCGCTCAAGATAGGCTTCTACCCCAACCGTCTGCTTCTCATCGCCACTGTGGGTGGAGGCAAACCGCAACAATTTAATGATACGGTCTTTGTTTTGGTAATCCTCGGCAGGTCCTTCCTTTAAACACTCCCCAAACAGAGACCAGAAGGTTTGATAGGCGTCTGGATCATCCTTCGCCAACTTCGCCAACATGTCCAAAGCGCGACGGGTCACTGCAGACTTCATGCTGTCGACATGACTGTCTTTCTGCAAAATTTCTCGAGAGACGTTCAGTGACAGATCCGCTGAATCGATCACTCCGCGGATGAACCGGAGATACAGAGGTAAGAACTCTTCAGCTCGATCCATAATAAAGACGCGTTGCACATACAACTTCAACCCACGTGGACTCTCTCGATTCCACAAGTCATAGGGCGCACGCGAAGGCACATACAAGAGTCCGGTGTATTCCGTTTTGCCTTCAACGCGGTGGTGAGACCAGGTCAAGGGATCACTAAAGTCGTGCGCGACATGCTTGTAAAACGCTTTGTATTCGTCATCAGTGACGTCAGTGCGAGGGCGCATCCACAACGCAGTGGCTTGGTTGACCTGCTCCCAAGGAGACTCATCGTCCTTCACCTCGTCCTTTTTCAAATACACCGGAATCGCCACATGATCTGAATACTTGGTGACCAAATGCCGAATCCGATACCCTTCGGCGAACTCAGCGGCATCTTCTTTCAGAGTGAGCCGGATTTCCGTGCCACGCGCTGGTCGATCAATCGTGGATACCGTGTATTCACCGTCCCCTGATGAGTGCCAACGCACTCCTTCGCTACTCTCAACACTAGCGTGGCGAGACAACACCGTGACGGCATCCGCGACAATGAATGCGGAATAAAAGCCAACCCCGAATTGACCAATTAAATTCGCATCTTTTTTTCCATCGCCAGTCAGACCCTTCAGAAATTCCGCCGTCCCAGACTTGGCAATTGTGCCGAGGTGGGTGATGGCATCCTCACGTGTCATGCCGATGCCGTTATCACGAATCACCAGTTCTTTGGTGTCCTTATCGACCTCAAGATGCACCGACAATGTCGTGTCGTCACCCAGCAGTTCTGGGCGATCCAAACTCTGAAACCGTAGTTTGTCGCATGCGTCATTCGCGTTCGAAATCAATTCGCGCAAAAAGATTTCACGATTGGAATACAGGGCATGCACCATGAGGTGCAACAGTTGTTTGACTTCGGTTTGAAATCCGAGGGTTTGTTCGTTTGCAGTCATCATCCTAATCACTGTGGTGGCCTAAGACAGACCCAAACGATGAGGGCAAAACAGGAAAAACCAAGGCTGAATCCTCGACAGATCCAGCCTTGGCAGGGCTTACCAGCCAGTTGCAGTCTTCAGCGTTTGACCAATCTCACCAAGATTCCGGGTAACCGTGACTCCGGCCGCCTCAAGCGCTGCAAACTTTTCAGCGGCAGTGCCCTTCCCACCCGAGATGATCGCACCTGCATGACCCATGCGCTTTCCTGCAGGGGCGGTCACACCCGCGATATAGCTCACCACAGGTTTGGTCACGTTGGCTTTAATGAACTCGGCCGCTTCTTCCTCCGCGGTCCCACCAATCTCACCAATCATCACGATGGCTTCGGTCTCAGGATCATTTTGGAAGCGTCCTAGAATATCGATGAAGTTCGCGCCAGGAATTGGATCACCACCGATCCCAACACAGGTGGACTGACCAAAGCCCATGTCCGTGGTCTGCTTGACCGCTTCGTAGGTCAGGGTTCCTG
>RFUY01000260.1 GCA_009922705.1 Gammaproteobacteria bacterium | reverse complement strand
GTCATTGTAGGTGGATTCATGATGACACCCGCCTCCGCTTCTGCTGCCACCCCGCCCAAAGCCGAACAACGCCCCTATACCGTACCGGCGGCGTTTGGAGAGCGCCAAGACCCTTGGTATTGGCTACGCGATGACTCTCGAGAAAACGCCCAGATGATCGCTTATCTCGAAGCAGAAAACGCCTACTTACAAGCGGTTATGCAACCGCAACAAGCACTACAAGAGACTTTGTATCAAGAAATCATCGGACGGCTGAAACAAGATGATGCAAGTGTGCCGTATCGTAAAAACGGCTCTTGGTATTACCAACGCTACGAAACAGGCAAGCAGTACCCGATCTATGCTCGCCGCAAGGGTGATCTGGATGCGCCAGAAGAAATCCTGATAGATGGCAATCAACGCGCCGAGGGCCACGATTTTTATCAACTCGCTAATATCGAAATCAGCCCAGATGGTCGCTGGGCTGCGATAGCCGAAGATACAGTCGGTCGTCGTCAATATGAGGTACGGATCAAAGACCTGGAAACTGGTCGCTTCTTACCAGAAACGCTCGAAAACGTAGAGCCAGACTTAGCCTGGGCTAACGATAACAAGAGCCTCTTATACATCCGCAAAGACCCGCAGACCCTGTTAGGCAATCGCGTCTATCGGCATCAACGCGGAGCCGCCGTCGCCGACGATGTACTCGTCTATGAGCAAACTGATGACAGTTTCTATATGGGGGTCGAAAAATCGAAGTCCGATCGCTTTATTTACATCGTGTCGCAAAGCACGGTGTCATCCGAATACCTGTATGCCAATGCAGACGATGCTGAACTGAAATTTCAGGTAGTGGTACCGCGTGAACGTGATCACGAGTATCAGCTGGAGGAGCTTGATGACCGATTCATCATTCGTACGAACTGGCAAGCTAAAAACTTCAGAATCGTCGAAGTACCGATCGCCGAGGCTGCAGATCGCAGCGTTTGGCGCGATGTGATCGCACATCGTGCCGACGCTTTCATTGATAGCTTTGATACGTTTAATGGGTTTCTTGCGATTTCTGAACGTTCAGGTGGACTACAAACAATTCGTATCAAACATTGGGAAGGGTCAGACTTTTTACTTGATGCACAAGATGCTGCGTTTACCATGGCGCTTGGCACTAACCCTGAGCAAGACACTCCTATACTGCGCTATGTGTATACCTCACCGACTACGCCTGCGACCACCTTTGATTACGATATCCGCTCTGGCGGTCGAGTCGAATTAAAGCGTGAACCGGTTTTAGGTGATTTTGATAGTCAGAACTATCGCGCTGAATTTCGCTTTGTTACCGCGCGCGATGGCACGCAAGTACCGCTCACACTGCTATACCGACAAGGCACACCCTTAGATGGCACGGCACCCGTTTATCAGTACGCGTACGGCGCGTATGGCATTTCGAGTAACCCTGCGTTTCGCTCACCGATCCTGTCACTTGTGGATCGAGGGTTCATCTACGCTATCGCACATGTACGTG
>RFUY01000259.1 GCA_009922705.1 Gammaproteobacteria bacterium | reverse complement strand
GATCTGGCGTTGTTGGCCTCGGTCGGTATCGACACAGTCCCCGTTTATGCTCGGTTGAAGGTTGGCGTGTTGTCCACTGGCGATGAGATTCGGCCAATTGGTGCGCCCGCCTCTGACTGGCAGGTATATGATGCAAATCGCTGTATGTTGCTGGCCATGATGCGCGAGCTTGGATTTGAGGCGATTGATCTTGGTTTGGTGGAAGACACGCGTGATGCGGTGCGTGAGGCCTTAAACCAGGGTGCGGATCGGTGCGATGTCATCTTCACCTCCGGTGGCGCCTCTGCAGGGGATGAAGACCATGTTTCTGCCATCTTAAAAGCAGAGGGAGCGCTGACCAGTTGGCGAATCGCGTTAAAGCCAGGTCGGCCGCTTGCGCTTGGAATGTGGCAGGGAACACCCGTGATCGGGCTGCCTGGAAACCCTGTGGCGGCCTACGTCTGTGCACTTGTCTTCGGCCGCCCTGCATTGGAAGTGCTTGCCGGCGGTGACTGGTTTGAGCCTCAAGGGTTCGTGGTTCCAGCGGCCTTCAAGAAGAACAAGCGCGAGGGTCGCAACGAGTATTTGCGGGCACGTTTGATGGCGGATGGCCAGTGTGAAGTGTTTCCATCCGAAGGCTCTGGTCGGATTTCCAGCATCAGCTGGTCTGATGGTTTGGTGGTGTTAGGCCATGAGGCTGTCGCCGTCACACCTGGCGTGATGGTGCAGTATGTCCCCTATCGGAATTACATGCGTCCGTCTTAATCGACGGACCCGTGTACTGCGAATGCTTCGAGTTCGGCGTCATGTGGAGCGCTGTACCGATAGGCTTCGTGAACGCCAACCTCTTCCAGCGTTCGGCTGACCATCAGCAGCGTATTGTCGACTTGGTCCTCACACATGTGACGCATGTGTTCAAGCTCCTCGAGTGCGACCGGTCGTGCGACCTCAACGGAGGGCGCCCCAAACTCCGCGACAAAGCGATGAGCGAGTTGATCGACGAGAGCGTTGTACTCTGTGTCTAGAATGTCTGCGACCGCCACAAAGGTAGCCCGACCGCCACTTTCCAAACTTAACCAACCATTGGCAAAGGCTTGACGTTGTTTGCCCTTGAGGTCGTCTTCGGTCCAATTCGCGAACTCAAATCCCCCTGAGATCGCCCACTCTCCCACACCTGCAGGGTGGTCAAAGACATTCTCATCAGATTCATCCAACCGAATCGTGCGGGCGAGTTTCATACAGACTCCAAATAGTCAGACAACGGGACAACTGTTGTCATCGGACCATCCCGTAACAACAGACTGCCGTGATCATCCACTCCGGTGAAAACACCTTCTCTTGGGTAAGTGATGTGCTCACCCAACCCAATACACCGACCACGCCATGCCTCATGCACGGGTGGAAATCCATCAGCAAGGTAGCGATTAAGCCAAACCAAGGTGTGACGAGACCAACTTTCAAGCAGTCCTGTCGGTGACACCTCGACGCACCCCTCTTCATACAAGGCGGTTTCATCAGGGGA
>RFUY01000258.1 GCA_009922705.1 Gammaproteobacteria bacterium | reverse complement strand
GCCTCAAATTGCGCCTTGAGTGAGTCCATGGATTCGAGCTCGCCTGTCTTGGTGGTAATAAACCCAGCCATGACGCGTTGATGCCCCTTTTTCAAGAACTGTAAGGGTGCGAGCCCGCCGGCGCGTTCCGTGTCGTATTCCATGAAGAAAATATCGACACCAGTCTGGTTGAACACGGCATCGGCAACCTGGTCGTAACTGCCTTCCGCGGCATAGGTGGATCGGAAGTTGCCGCGGCACATGTGCATGCCGATGGTCATATCTGCAGGCCGATCCTTAATCGCTTCATGCATCATCCAAGCATATCGCTGGATGAGCCAGTCAGGATCTTGGCCTTGCATTGCTTTATCAGCGCGATGCTTCGGATCACAGAGGTACGCAAAGAAAATATCGTCCATCTGCAAATAGCGGCACCCTGCCCGATAAAACGCATCGACCGCTTTTTTGTAGGTCTTTGCAATATCTGCCGTGAGTACTTCAATGTCTTTGTACTCTGCTGGGGTGATATCTTCTGGAGCCACCCTAAAGTGACAGCAGCTGGGTCCAGGAATCGAGATTTTTGGCATCACATTGGTGTGCTCTGCCACATAGGCATAGTGTGCGAGCATCGGATGATCGTCCGGAAAATCCAGCAGTCCTTTGATGGTAGGGAAGACAGGACGCAGCTGTACGCCGGCGAACGCCACACCTTCGGAGCGATCTTCCAGATCAAATCCAGTGAGGGCGCCCATGAAATCGTAATGCCAGAAAGAACGGCGGGTTTCGCCGTCGGTCACGACCTGAAGTCCAACGGATTCTTGCAGCTTGATCTGATCCTTGATCGCCGCATCTTCGACCGCTTGGAGTTCTGCTTGGTGCTGTTCGAAAAATTGCTTGCGCGCCGCTTTGACGGTCTCGGGACGCAGCAAACTGCCGACGTGATCCGCTCTAAATGGGGGCTTGGTTGAGGTCATGACAGAGTCTCCGTGTGTTCTTGTGTCGGCATCATACTGGGTCTACGCAGGGATTTCAGTGTTAGCCCCAGTCTTCGATTGGGTATCCAGCATATTGCTCTGCAAACCACTGTCGACCGGCCGCACTTTCAGTAATCGAGGCAAGCTCAGATTCTTGTGCCTTGAGATCAAAGGGTGTTTGGTTG
Source organism: Gammaproteobacteria bacterium (assembly GCA_009922705.1). Taxonomy (GTDB): domain Bacteria; phylum Pseudomonadota; class Gammaproteobacteria; order Pseudomonadales; family Litorivicinaceae; genus HIMB30. The sequence continues at coordinate 392 of RFUY01000258.1, read as the reverse complement.
GGATAGCAGTGCAACAGGTTGGTGAGCCACCAGCTAAACCGGACTGTTTTCCAGACGCGTGTCAGCGCGGTTTCAGAGTAGGCGTCCAGCCAATGCGCGTCATGATCGTGATACCAGCGTGTGAGGCCCCGCCAGAGGTAATACACATCCGAACAGGCAAGATTTAATCCTTTTGCCCCAGTTGGGGGAACGATATGCGCGGCATCTCCGACGAGGAACAGCGCGCCATAGCGCATCGGTTCCGCGACAAAGCTGCGAAGTGGGGCAATGGATTTCTCAATCGACGGTCCGGTCTCAATCTGTGTGGCTAGATGGGGTGGAAATCGCTGCAGCAAGGTCTCCCAAAACCGGGAGTCGGACCAGTCTTCAACACGATCATCGACGGGGCACTG
>RFUY01000257.1 GCA_009922705.1 Gammaproteobacteria bacterium | reverse complement strand
ACAGGTATTCACAAAGTCGTCATCGCTGGTGTTTTGATTCAGGTACTCCGGCGACAGGAAAAATGCTTTGGCAATGTCACCACCCGCATAGCTACCATTGGTCAAGGCTGACACCCAGTTATAAAAGCCGCCCTTGTCAGGCTGCCTGCCCAGTACCAGTGTATAAAAACGCTCTACAAACGCACGGATGCCATAGGCAGACTCATCCGCCGCATTGAGGGCTGTCACGCCAAAGCTATCTGCCAGATTTTTGAATTCCGCACTTCTCAGAAATCCCCAGATCACCATCTCACGGAGCTTGCCCGCGGTGAGCTGATCCATCCAAACCGCTACGCCGCCGGCATCGCCTTCTCGGTCAAACAGGGTGCGGTAAAGAATGTCGACAAAAGCGGAGTCATCTAAATTCTTATTGAGGAACTCCGCAGAGTTCAAAAATCCCTGTGCTACCGCCGCCGCAGATTGGGTATTGATGACATTAAGCCAGGCAGCCAGACCATCAGGATCACTCGGGCGGCCCAAAATATTCGTGTAAAAGCGCTCAACAAATGCGGTGGCCGAGGCCGAGGAGACCACGAGGGTGGCGGTGAGCGTTGCATCTGAATAATCCGCATAAGCATTGAGCCGGACGTAGTAACGACCTTGAGCGGGGTCAGTAAATTCGCACACCTCGTCCTCACCTGCACTGTTCCAACTGCGGCATGCCGCAGTGTCATCGGTGGGTGGTGGATAGGTAGTGTCAACGTATAGATCAGGATCTCCGTCGACAACCTCCAGACTCACTTTCAACGAACTTGTGTTGGCGGGCACGTCAACGTAATAGTCACGGGTCTCGCCATAAGCACCAGACACACCCGATACCGGCACTCCATTTTCCAGCGCCGGCGTCGAAAAAGAAAATGTCGCTGCCACTGTACAGGCGCTGGTGATTGCCCCAGTAGTATAGATATTGTCGCTTAAAGACCCGCCACAGCCCGTTACGGAGCTAATTGCATAGCCGGAATCGGGCGTTACCGTAAAACTGGTGGTCGACCCCGAAACCACGTTGACGCTACCTGGCGATATTGATCCACCCGTGCCGGCCGTGGCGGAGACAGTAATATACGTGTAGTTACTTTCGCTGAGCTTTGGCAAACACTGCGTAGACACTGCCGCCAGCTGCGCGGTTTTTCTCGCCATCAGGGTCGATACCCGGTCAGGCTCGATGCCATAGGGATGGTTCATGCCAAACGTGTTGGCGATATTGGTTTTGCCTCCTCCGTATTCCCCCGACTCAGGTTTGAACTGGTGGCAATAGCTCATGATGGTGCCGTTGCGCCCACCAATAGTGCCTCCTGTTAACGAAGCGGTGCCCGGCAAACTGGTTGTCCCCTGAAAACACCGCTCGGTGTCACTTGTGTCAACGTAACAGGCATCAATGGGGGAGCTGTTTCCCTCAATGCCGGCATAACAGTGCGTATGCTTTGACCCAAAATTATGGCCAATCTCGTGTGCGTTAACCTTGCCGTCCCAATTAATGGCGACCTGATCCGTG
>RFUY01000256.1 GCA_009922705.1 Gammaproteobacteria bacterium | reverse complement strand
GAGGAATCCACCGCCCTCGTAGGCAAACATGGTCGCGATTTCCGACCCACGAATCCGACCATCGCTGACCCACTTGACGTCCGTGACATACCCACGGTCGTCCTTGGTGAGTTCGGAGCGCGCGATATCCTGGAGATCGAGCCCGGCATAGAAGTTGATCGAACCAAAGCCACCACCCTTCAGCGGGCCCAAGGCGATCCCGAGCTTAATGCCGAGGGTGGCACTGATGTAGAACTCATCCTTCTCCACACCACCGGTGCCTGGAACGATCTTGCCGTCCTTAAATTCAGGCAGCGTGAAGTCAAAGATGAAGAAGCCATCGAGCGCATCCAATGGGTTCCCCGTATTAATCGCCTTCCGGATCCCATAGGTGTCAAAACCGAACGCAAGATCCGCGAAGATCTTCAACTCGGCGAACATGTCGATGGTCATCATGATTGGACCAATCGGCACTTTCGCAAGCGGCACCTGCTTCTGGAAGCCTGCGCCTAAGAGCGGTAACTCATAACTGAACAGGATGGCATCGCCACCTGTCATGATCGACTTCCAGTTGTCGATGTCGAGGAGGTATTCCTTGATCTTAAAGCCGGAGCGCTTGGTGTCTTTAGAGCCGCCAGTTGATTTGGCTTCGGTCTCGGCCAGTTTCTTTAAGAGTGCCGGATCGAGCGCCACAGAATCTTGTTTTGCGACGACCTCACCGGTTCCGAACCCAGCCAGATCACCGAGCACAATCTCGCCAGTGACTCCCCAGGCACGCAACTGTGACGGCAAGTTATAGACAAACTGCGCGGCCTTGAAGAAGGCAATCGGAATCTCTGGCTTGCCCTTCATCTTCAAGAGCGCATTCAACAGCCCCAGCGGTGAGTTCTCGATCCCGATCGCGTTCAGGAACGACAGTCCGCCGATCGGCGTCACCATGAAGTTCACCACCGGCATAATCGGGCTCAAGATGCCAGAAATCTGCTCGGAGATTGGCAACAGGAACTCGGTGATCATGGTACCGACGTCGAGACGCAGCCGATCCATCTTGATGTCTGGGGCGCGCAGCTTCTGCCCCATCTGCCAATCCCAGTCGACCACCAAGTTGGCCTTCAGTTTTGGCATGATCGAGACGCCATCGACCTCAAGCGTGGTCAATAGGTTGAGATCTGCATCCACCTTGAAGGCGACCCCGAAGGACTTGCTCGGGGATTGCGTAAAGATCTTCGTCAGCGGTAAGCGACCAAGCGAATCCCCCTTGATGTCGATGCCCAACACGGCATCAGCGCCACTGGCACGCCCACCGGAACGCGGCTTGGTGTCTTCAACTGTCGCCTTGAAGAATAGAAGTTTCCCAGTCGCCCGGAATGGCTGTCCGTTTTGCCCTTGCAGATAGGCTTCGGCGTACACCCGCACTTCTGGGGTATCGTCATCATTGGTCGCCAGATAAAACCCATTCGAGACACTTAGGCCAAAACCAAAGTCAAACGCCCAGCCGAGATCGAAGGCAAACCCACCATCGATATCCAACGCAAAGCCTGGAACATTGATG
>RFUY01000255.1 GCA_009922705.1 Gammaproteobacteria bacterium | reverse complement strand
CGCCTCCTAACAGCCCCAAAGGAACCGCAAGCAACGGGTCGACCCAATACGCACCCGCTAGAATTCCAAGGATGACGCCGCTATTGAGTACCGCCGTCCCGAGCCCTCCATACACAAAGGAGTCGCGCGCCATCATCGCTGCAACCAGTAGCCCGGAGAGCACCACCAGAGGAAGACTCAGAATACTGACCTGAATCGGAAGGGACTCACGGCCCGTCAGCGGCACAAGCCCTGGCGCCAAGAGATGCACCAATGCGTCGGCAAAGAAGGCACCCACAAAGGCGATGAGACACATGACCGGCATCACGCGAACCAACAACCCAGAGAAACACTCGGCTTGGTGTTGCGGCGATAGCATCCGCAAATGTGGCACCAGTGCCACAGAAAACCCCGAGACGAACAACACATTTGCAAGTAAGTCGGGAAGCGTTAACGACAACACGAGAAGATCAACAGTCCGTGAGGCGCCAAGCGCATTCGCCAGAATGATTTCCCGAAGCAGACCTGTGACACGCCCAAGTAGAATTGCTGCTGCAAAGAGGACTAATGGAGGAGGACGGACAAAGCCCACAGCATGATTCCTAAGGATTTCTGACAGTGTATCCGGTTCAAGGCTGGGATTCGATCAGACGAGACAGCGCCTCGACCACCTGTCCAATGGCGGAGCCTTCAATTGATGTTGGCTCGGCGTCACCTTGCTCACAGGCGGCCGTGGCATGCAATGCGCGAATGCAGTCTGCCAAAGCCTCAATGGATGAGGCGACACGCATCGCGCCCAATTGATGAAAGGGCGTCAATCCAGAACGAATCGACCAACCAATCTCCACCAACGGAATCCCGACAAGCATTGCCTGAATGGCCGCTGAGGAAGAGGCGCTGATCACGACATCAGCCTCCATGAGTGCCTCATGTAATGAAATCAGATGACTGCGATCCAAGAGGACTCCACAGGCATTGCGCACGCGATCTCCCTGATTTGGATGGAAGCGTACCTCGGCTGTCCATTGCCCATTGGCCATGCCCGCCTGGAGTGACGCCATCACATCCAGGGTCAGCTGATCAGGATCAGCACTCGACCCAGAGATTAATGCCTCAGCCTGGGCCAAATAGAGCACATGCGGCGTCTCCCGATGGGGTCGAGCCCTCCTCGCCTGTCGCACTCGCGCCAAGTCGCCAAACCCAGGATTTCCAGTCACGATCACCTCGTTCGGTGTCCGTCCTCTCGCCAACAGTTCGCGTCGGACACTGTCATGGAACACCGCGACGATTGATCCGTATCCGGGCTGAGACAACCAGTCCATCTCAATCCGAGCAAAGGCATCCACAAGGACAAGTGTTGGGATATTCAGCGCTCGCGCTTGCTCAATCAGTGCCCGTTCCATCCGCGGAGCGTTGGTGCACACCAACACATCGGGTGCAATCGACTCCAACAGATAACGCGCGGTCCGCATCGGCCGAAAGCTCTTTCGATCGTGTTTTAAAAACGCTTGCCACGCCTTCGCTTCACCGAGCGCTACAACCAAATCAGAGAGCCCAGACCCATAGTAGGCGATGGTGTC
>RFUY01000254.1 GCA_009922705.1 Gammaproteobacteria bacterium | reverse complement strand
TTGCGGCGCTGGTCGCGGTGGAGCTGCTCAGCCCAGACCAGGGCTTCCCCGTAGCGGGCGCTCACGCTCATCGCAGCTCTGGCTGATGGGTCTCCATCCTGCGGCCGCACTCTTTGTTCGGTCGTTTTGTTTGCATATTGTCCCCATATGGGGGTGATGCACTGTCCGGCGTTCGCTCATAATTGCCGATCTGTGCTGCAGGTGGTGGTGCGTGCGACCAATCTGGAGATCACTCTCACTCTTTGCCTTTTTTGCGTTGTTCGGGCTGCTGGTGATTCAGATCATTTTCTCGATAGCTGCTGTTCGTGGGCGGATTGAATAATTTCTCCTTGCTGCCCCCATATGGGGACAATTGCGAGCCAGGTATTCCTTGCCACCGTCTCAGGGCAGCACTCCAGTCAATGCTTGATGCAGCTTGTTCTGTCACGGCGCTCTCCAGGGTATGCAAAGCTTCTATTACCGCAATGCATCATCGAAGATGGTGATTCTGCGTTGCATTGGCCCTGAATCTTTCTTCCGAGAGAAGGTGATGCTTCCTTATGAAGATTTCGTCTGGGATTGCCCCGTTGATTCAAGGGTCGATATCTGGAGCTATGGCCTCGCTGGTGCGGAGCTGGTTGACTCGATTGAGGCAGCGCAACTTGTCTCGGCCTAAGGCGCCGAGAGTGGCGCCAACCCATTAGCCCCCTTATGGGGACTATTCATGGGGCTACTGCAGCAGGAGGATTGATCGAATCGATCCGAGCCAATGGCAACGTATAAGGTCACACTGGTCAACCCATCCGATGGGCAAAGCCAAGTGGTTGACTGTGCAGATGATCAATCCGTGTTCGATGCGGCTAGTGATCAAGGAATCGATCTTCCTGTGTCTTGTCGCGCGGGTTCCTGTTCATCCTGTGCCGGCAAGCTTGTAAGCGGCACGGTGAACCAGGATGATCAGGCTTTTCTGGATGAAGAGCAGATCGCCGCGGGTTTTGTATTGACGTGTGTCGCTATCCCTGCATCGGATTGCACGATCGAAACACATGCTGAAGAGGCGCTCTATTAATCGCAATTCTGCTGGTCTTCACGATTCCACTCTTTGGATATCCACGCATGACAGTCTCCCCGTCCAGCTCCATCACCATCGGAGAATTAGAGGCTAAGTATCCTCTCTATTGCAAGGCGATGCGGATCCTGATTCGATCTGGCAAGAGCGAGGCTCAGGTTCGTCGCACACTGTGCTGGAGCCGGCTCGAAACGTTGCATCACTCGCTGCCTCACGACTATCGCGATCCGCAGTACCTCTACCTGATGTTGCGGCGCCAGGTTGAGGTTCCCATCGATACGCGTGCCACCTTCATCGCTGCTTAGCGCGCTCACTCGGCTCCATCGCTCATCAAGTTATGGCACTGATTTTTCGTGATTCTCCTTATCCCCACTGGGAATTCACGGATCCTGCGAGCGGGGATCTCCTTCGCATCGTGCCCGAGCGCGGTGGGTTGATCAGTGGCTGGCGTTGTGGTGATCGAGAGGTGGTTTACCTCGACGAAGCCCGTTTCCTCGATCCCACCAAATCC
>RFUY01000253.1 GCA_009922705.1 Gammaproteobacteria bacterium | reverse complement strand
CAACTGAGGCCACGCGTTGTGAAATTGAGTGGGGAGGTGGTTTCGGTGTTGCCGTTACTGTAGCAATACGTCCCTGCGACACCATCGGCGCCAGAGAGCGCTGTATTGAAAGCGTCAAACTGGTGCGAAAATCCGAGTGTGTTGTCCCAGCGCATCAGAACATACGAATAGGTCCCGGTGGTAAGTGAGCCTTCGTTGGCGAGGTTAAACGCACCGCCATCTGTGAGGTCGACTTCGACAGCCGTCTCACTATCGACGAAAAACTGACAATCACCATCGTCACTGAGCGACGGTGCGGTCTCACATAGCCCAAATTGATACACCTGAACACGCATGGAATCTGGGGTGAACGTGCAGCTTGCTCCGCCGGAACTGACATAGGTCGCATCACAGGTGGCTGCAGCACTTGGCAGGCTCAGGAAGACACTGGTTGGAAGGATCAGCCAAGCAGCTGCCCATAGACGCATGAACCGACTCAACTTGAATATCCTGAAAAAGTCACGCCGAGACGAACCATTTTCTTCTTGATTCGATTTTCGCGTTGGACCGGCTGATAAAGTGCTGCGCGCAGCGACGAGGGTGCAGGTGTCATGGCAGTGTCTGATCCATTGAGTGGAAGCGAGTAGGTCAGTGTGAATGATCGTGTTGCCGTGTCGCCATCGGTCTTGTCAGAGGCAATGCCAAGCGTGATCTGTGGCCACGGGCTTGCATTGAACCCCCAAGTATTTGTGGTGGTGTGGTACCCATCTCGAAACCAGCGGGCGTTTTTCACATAGAGATCGGAGCTCAAAAAGAAGGGCAGCTGATAGGTGAGCTTGAAATCGCGACCATGTAACGCGGTTTCATACACACTGTTGAACAGGGTTTCGTTGGATAGTGCGTGATAGTAGTTCGCCCGAAATTCCAGGTCGCTGACGGAGAGTGCTTCAAGGCCCACGCTCGCGCGTCGATGTCCAGAGTCAGCCTCGTAATCAACGAATAAATTGCTACCAACCAAGAGTGTCTCTGAAGGATTTAAATACCGATGCCCAAGCCCCACGTTCAGTGTGCCGCGAGCGTCGTAGTATGAAATCGAGCTCTGGTTGAAGACAAAGTGTTCACGGGTCTCTGCAAGTCGATATACCAACAGTGCCTCGGCAGTCGCGCTTCTGGCATCAACTCCAAGCGCTAAGTCAAGATGTGTGATATTGCCAGTGAGTAGTGCGCTTTCAGTGTTCGCGAGTGTCGACTGAACCGCCCGGTTCAGAGTGTCTCTAGCAGTCGATTCCACTGCATCGAGTGCAAATGCATGTCTGTTCTCTGTTTTGGATAGTCCAGACGCCAATTCTGCTAGCCGTGTCGCAGTACTCTCGTGTCGCGCACACCCGGATAAGGCTGCAGTCATCCCTATGCAGGCAATGAGTAGGCACGGGTAGACAGGCAATGACACAAAAAACCCTTCTCAAACTTCCACTCCAGTATCCTGCTCTCGACTAGGCGGCGGTATCCCATAGATATGGGGGTACATCATGCATCGAGCCCAACACGATTTGCGGAGATTGGCGTCATGTGCTGGAAGCG
>RFUY01000252.1 GCA_009922705.1 Gammaproteobacteria bacterium | reverse complement strand
GGTGTGTTTGCTGATCATCCTCGGTTTTCCGGCTTATGGATTGGTGGCGCATTAATCAGTTTGACTGGGATGATCATCTTGATGAAGCGATTGGGTGCGCGCGCAGTGTCTGCTCAGCTGATACCTGTCGTACAGATTACGGCGTAAGACAAGGCTGAGCCCATGTCTTGCTGGTATGTCGCCCGCAAAACGTATCGTCCGAGATGGGCTAGCCATCGGTAATTCAGTTAGACTGCGGTCTGCTCTTTTTGGGGCTTCAGTTGCGCGATAATTGCACAAATGAGCTGGGCGTCAGGCTTCATTGGGTGTTATCTCGCGGTCCATTCGGCCCGTACTCCCGAGCTAAGCGCGAAAGCGCCTAGACAGTCGGTCGATCTGGTCAGGATGCGCTTCCCGGGCGAACCCTCAGCTCGCTCGCAGCCAGATCTTTAGAGACCTTAGCGCATCTCCGTTAGCGCACTTCGAATTCTGCAGAGGAACTTATGGACATGGCTTCTGAACTCACCACGCACCTCGGCGAAGTTATTGATTTGGGGTGGGTCTTGGTGGGGTTCGTTTTGCTCATCGGTGGCGGTGACGCACTAGTCCGCGGAGCTCTGGCTCTTGCGGCGCGACACAAAGTCTCTCCGCTCCTGGTGGGGATGACCGTGGTCGCAATGGGCACGTCAGCGCCAGAGCTTGTGGTGTCTGTTATGTCAGCAATCTCAGGCCATGCGGATATTGCCATCGGTAATGTGATCGGAAGCAATATTGCGAATGTGCTTCTTGTGATTGGGGTGCCAGTGATGATTTATCCCATGGCGACGGCGCAGCCCGGGCTCGTTCGTCAGACCACCATAATGACGCTGATTTCGATTGCGTTTGTGATGCTCCTGTTCTTGGGAACGATCAGCGCCCTGCAGGGTTTCATTTTACTTGTCGGCTTGGGTATGTTTCTGTTCGGTGCCGCGCGTGGTGATGTGGAACTTTCCGCTCTTGAGGAAGTGAGGGAGCAGTTGGGAGAGGTGGCAACTCGGCAACTGAGCTACTGGCGGATCCTGCTTTGGCTTGGTCTTGGCATGATACTGCTGCCGATTGGAGCAGATTTAGTCGTGGATTCAGGCACCAACCTAGCGCTTTCCTGGGGCATTAGCGAAGCCGTAATTGGGCTTACCATCGTGGCATTGGGCACCTCGCTGCCCGAGCTTGCAGCCACAGTTGCAGCGGCATTCCGCAAGAATGTTGACGTTGCGTTAGGCAATGTCATCGGCAGTAACATATTTAACATTCTAGCGATCGTGGGCATCACGGCGATGATTGCAGACTTAGATGTTGCGCCCGCGTTTTTAAACTACGATGTTTGGGTGATGCTAGCTGTGGCCTTGTTTTTAATGGCCGCAGTTTGGCGCCGCCAGGTGATTGGCTCGAGACTCGGTATGTTGCTGCTGATCGGGTATGGCTTGTACATCTATTATTTAGTTTCGGGTTCAGTGAGCTAGGTGACCCTTGTAGAGACGGACGAAACGCGGATTCCAAGGTATGAATAGGTTCTCTCCACTGACCGCGACAGCTATTGTTATC
>RFUY01000251.1 GCA_009922705.1 Gammaproteobacteria bacterium | reverse complement strand
GTGCCCAAGTCTGATCAACCGACTCGGTAGTTCTTCGCGGATTGAGTCGTCCAGATCGACGGTCAGAATGCGCGCAGACATCGCTCTTGGTTTTGATATCGCATGGAGCCGTAAGCGTCCCTGCAGAACGCGGTGTGAGCTGGAATGATCTGGGTGACCGATCCCTGTATCGAAAAGCCTGGCAACGTCGTGGATCGCAGTAATCGATACGGTTCTCTGACTTTCAACAACGCCTTAAGAAGAAGCCTGCGCTGAAATGGGACCTTAGTAGCTATTGCGGTTGAGCGCATGCCAGTACAGGCCACGCCAATCAGGTCGAGCGGATCCTGCGGCTCGATCTGCGTCGCCCCTGCTTTGCGCTGCGGAGGTGAGGCGTTCAGCTGCAACGGCGGATAACCAACAGGTCATCGCAACGGCAAGATATCCCATGTAACCAGAGCAATGCTTGAACTCTGATTGCCTAGAAAGAGCGATGTCAGTTCAGGGTGAACATGGTTGGCTTAGTGAGTATTGATGCTTATTGAGAGCATCATTCAGGCCGCTAAAGAGTAGTGATTGTCACATCCAGCCGTGAACTCTGTCAGCTTTGATTGACTTTGCAGGCGATAGCGCCTGTGTACTGGGTCTGGCTTCATGGTCAGGATCTAGTCGATCTGTTCTTTCGCTCTTGCCATTGCGATGGAAATTCTCCTTGTTGCCCTGATCTGTACCGCCGCCTCAGTGGCTGCAGCTCGCATGGGTCGCGGGTGACACCTTCAAGTGTCGGGGTTCGTTGGACGACGAGCCCCACAATCGAGATCACCAAGCGTTCCGCAGCGCAGATAGCGATAGTGGGTTCTGGTTACGCTATCCGCTAAAACCTGGTCGGCGATCGCCCTCTCGGCTAAATCCAGCACGCGGTGGCTCCTGCCATGTTGAGCCGTGCGTGTACGCGCTGCCGTTAGAGCGCGAAAGTGCGTTCGATAGATATGGTCGTTAACAAGTTGCCAGCGCCCGGCAACATGCTCCTCAAGTCGAAACATCGGGATTGAGCGGCTGATCACAGCCTGCCTCAACCCTGAACTGTTGCCAGTTTATTTAACCTCTGCCTTGGGATCGGGATTTCGGAGTGGAGGATCACTGACACGCCGCTCGATGTAGACCCAGGCGCGCCCCCCTGATTCCAGAGGTGCCTGCACCCGTTCGTAGGCATCAACCTCATAGGCATCAGCCTGGGCCAGCTCCTGATCTGTGATTTCGAAAACCGTTCCTGGAACACGATGGCGAACATTACCCGTCGCTCGAATCATGGGGTGTGTCGCCTGTCCACTCAGTTCGACAACCGTCGCATCTGTGATCTTGATAGCAGTGACGATATAGCCAATCATTCCATCAGGCTGACCCTTTAAAAGCCTTCCAAACGTGCTGAGCTGTACACGGTCCTGTTGTAACGTGCCGTAAGAGAACAGTTGATGTATCCGCTGACCATCAGTAGCGGTCATGACTGCCACTGTTGGCTCCAGCCATGCGTGCTCAAGTAAATCGAGAAGGCCTGCGCTTCTGACAGCGATTTCAGGGAAAT
>RFUY01000026.1 GCA_009922705.1 Gammaproteobacteria bacterium | reverse complement strand
ACCGGGTCAGGTTCGTGTGAGAGACGGACATAAGCTGATTTCATACGGGACGTCGAGCTATGGCTACGACGTGCGTTGCGCAGACGAGTTCAAGGTCTTTACCAACATCCATTCAGCCGTGGTGGATCCAAAAAACTTCGACGAGAAGAGTTTTGTCGATGTCAAAAGCGACGTTTGCATCATTCCACCCAACTCTTTTGCACTGGCTCGCACTGTCGAATACTTCAAGATTCCAGAGGATGTCTTAACGATTTGTTTGGGTAAATCCACCTATGCGCGCTGCGGCATCATCGTGAATGTCACGCCGTTGGAGCCTGAGTGGGAAGGTCACGTGACTCTTGAGTTTTCCAACACCACCACCTTGCCAGCCAAGATTTATGCGAATGAAGGCGTTGCCCAGATGTTGTTTTTCCAATCCGATGAGCGGTGTCTAACCACCTATCGAGATCGGGGCGGAAAGTATCAGGGTCAAACCGGCGTGACCCTTCCAAAGGCTTAATGATGCGCACTGATCTTCCTCGTTATTTCTTAACCATTACCTGCCCGGGGCGGACCGGACTGGTCGCCGCAATCACGGGATTTTTGGCCGAGCATGAGTGCTTTATCACGGAGCTGTCTCAGTTTGACGACTTGCAAACAGGGCGCTTTTTTTGCCGTGCCGAATTTCGGGTCCCTGACGCGTCTGTGACACGGGAGTCACTTGACCTCGCTTTCGCGCCTGTGGGTGACTCTCTAGACATGACATGGCGTTTTGTTGATCCAACGATCCCCTGTCGTACGCTCGTTCTGGTGTCAAAGTTTGATCATTGTCTGAATGACCTGTTGTACCGCCAGCGTACTGGTGAGCTCAATATTCAGATGACAACGGTTGCGTCAAATCATCCAGATTTGAAGCGGTTAGTTGAATTTCATGAGATTCCTTATGAGGTTTTGCCGACCGGGCGATCAAAGTTGTCGACCAAGGCGTTGCAGGAAGATCGCATCCGTGAATTGATCAGTGAGCAGTCGGTCGACTTAGTAGTCCTCGCCCGGTATATGCAGATTCTGTCTGATGAACTCTGCCGAGAGCTTGCCGGGCGTTGTATCAACATCCATCACTCATTTTTGCCCAGCTTCAAAGGGGCGAAGCCTTATCATCAGGCCTTCGAGCGCGGTGTCAAAGCGATCGGGGCGACTGCGCACTACGTGACTGAACATCTCGACGAAGGCCCGATTATCGATCAGGAAGTGGGTCGGGTGGATCATACATTCGGGCCAGATCAACTGATGGCGATGGGCCGAAACATGGAGAACTATGCACTGTCTCGCGCGGTCAAGGCGCACAGTGAACATCGGGTCTTTTTGAACGGTCATAAAACGGTGGTGTTGAAATGACAGCAATTCGGATCAGTGGCACCGCACTTGCGGATACTTTGCGCGCTGAGGTCGCACAGGGCGTGTCGAGATTGCAAAGTACCACTGGGGTCACACCTGGACTGGCTGTGGTGCTGGTTGGCGAGGATCCGGCGAGTCAGGTGTATGTCCGCAATAAGATCAAGCAAACTGAGGCGGTTGGGATGCGGTCGACGCATCATCTGCTTGCTGCTGACACGTCTGCAACAGCATTACTGGCGTTGATTGACCAGCTCAATGCGGATCCAGCCGTACATGGGATTTTGGTGCAGTTGCCATTGCCTCCACATTTGGAGGCCAAGGCTGTGATTGAGGCGATTGATCCGCGCAAAGACGTGGATGGATTCCACACACAAAATGTTGGTTCTCTGTGGACCGAGGGGTGCGGCTTTGTGCCCTGTACACCATTGGGATGCCTTCACTTGTTGCAGACGGTGCGTCGCGACATCGCCGGATTACATGCCGTGATTGTTGGGCGATCAACGATCGTTGGACGACCGATGGCCGCCTTGCTGTTGAATGAGTCCTGTACGGTGACAATTGCGCATTCTAAAACTCAAGCACTGCCCGCGTTGTGTAAGACGGCGGATATTCTGGTCGCGGCCGTTGGGCGGCCACAGATGATTAAAGCGGAGTGGATCAAGCCAGGTGCGATTGTCCTCGACGTTGGGATCAACCGCATTGCGCAATCGGATGGGTCGACTCGGTTGGTGGGTGATGTTGATTTCGAAGCGGCATTGGCCGTGGCGGGTGCGATCACGCCCGTTCCGGGTGGCCCTGGCCCGATGACGATTGCGTGCCTGCTGGCCAATACCCTTGAGGCAGCGACACGGATGGCCTCTGCGTAACGAAGGCGCCGCGGTCACCGCGGTCGATGCTCACTGTGTCAGTGCACGCTCAGTGTTGGTCGCGGTGTAGAGGCGAGCCAATCCGAACATAACGCTGAAGGCCACAGCCCAAAATGCTGAACTTGCGAAAACGGCTGGTGCATATTGAAGCTCACGGGCTAAGAATTCTACCCAAGTTGGGTTAAAGAGACCTGACCACAGGTAAAAGCTGCCGCTTGAAATCAGCTCGCAGATCGCGGTTGCACCCATAGCGGCTGCGAAGAAACGAACGTATCCAATCATTGATCCATGCCACGATGACCCCAGCACGCGTCCGGCGACCCACATCGCCGCATAGGCAGGGATCAGCATGGCATAGGCGACGGAGAGGCAGGTACCTGGAACACCACCGATTGTAAACGCATAGGCATCAATGCCCACTGCGAGGCCTAGGAACCAAAGAAGAGAGACAGTCGGCAGTAGGCACCCGGCGACCATAAAAATCATCCAAGAGGCTTCAGGAAGCGCAGTTAAGCCTGAGAAGTGAGCGCCCCGGGTAATCAGCATCAGAAGCGAAAGCCCTAACCCGATTGCGGTTATTTTAGATTTCATCCTGTATCTATTCCTCAAAATTCGTACCGCAAGGATACCGCAAAAGAGCGTGGTTCGGCGGGTGTCCGTCGAATGTCTGCGAGGGTCCGTGTGGCGATGCGATAAAGGTCATACTCTGAATCAAAGAGATTGTTGACGGATGCGACCATTGCAAAGTTTTTGAATTTGTAGGCAGTCTCCAGTCTTAATGTAGTGAAGGTATTTGCTTGCCCTAATGTATTACCCGGGTCATTCAGCGCAAAGGTTCCGGACTGAAATTGTAACCTTGCCTCGTGTGACCATTCGGACGTTGGTTTCCAACGAATCGTCGGTGAAATAGTTTGGAGGGGCAGAGCTGGAATGGTACGGCCCTGATTCGAACCTTCTTTGATTCTGGCTTTGAGATATTGGAAGCTGACTTCAGCTGTTAGCGTGTCAGACAGAGAAAAACTTCTGGTAACGTCTACTCCAATTCTACGGGTTTTGTCATAGCTGCCATTTAAAAAGTTGGCTGGGTCAACAAACCGAATTTCGTCTCTAATATCGAGTAAATAAGCACTGCTTATCCACTTAGGTGTGCGAGCAGTAAGTTCGACCTGGGTCGACTTCTGGGTAGATAACGGTTTACCGGAAACCGTAAAGTTATTTTCATCAAACGTAGGGAACCGGAATCCTCGAATTATCTTCAACATCACGGTTCGATTGTCTGAAGGATTAAGGGCTTGGGAAATCTCTACACCAGTTCCGCGGTAGTTGATTTCGCTAGAGTCTAGATGATTTTTATCAATCATCTTATCTGTTCGTATCCCAAGCGTGCTTTTCCACGTGCCGGTTTCAGATTTTTTTGATCGAATAAGTTTCGCTGCGACACCAAATCGTGAGCGTGTTCGATCCGTTTCATCCAAAAAGCCTGAGAAGTTGCTTGTCTTCTCGTAATCGCTTTGTTCTCCATCCGCAATCAGAATTGTTTTTAGATCGTCTGAGAGTGGAATAGACGATTGAATGTTAAACCCAGCCAACGTGGTTTTTTGATCTGAGAGCTCTTCAAAGGTCCCATTGGGTCCATAATCAAAATTAGCGATTTGCTGACTCACTCTGCGAAAGCCTTTTAGACGATAGCTATGCCCCCGCGAAGACTCTATAGCGTATCCACCTGATAAGAATGTGTTGTCTAGATCTAGGATAGAAATTGATGACCCAACAGAGCGACGATCTGTGGCGAGTGCTGCATCTGTCGCTGCACCAGTTGCAAGTCGATTTTCATCGCTACTACTGACTGTGAAGGACCATGAGCGGGTCGGGTCAATACGATAGTTAAAATCTAAACTTGCAAAAGACTGCTCGGTATCAGTGTGATGCCTGAAACCGTCTTTCCGACGATGAGATGCTGAATATCCCATGCTCATAGAGTCGGACATTTGGGTCACCCCATAGGCCGATGAAGTGAGCTGTCCGAATGATCCCGATTGGATGGTGATTCCGTTAAATGGAGCTATCTGGCCTGAAATTGTGTTGATATTGATCACACCTCCAACGGCCCCAGCTCCATGCTCAATACTCCCACCCCCTGGTGTTACTTCGATAGATTCGACAGCTGCAATCGGAATAAAGCTGAAATTGGGGGCCTCATTTGTCGGATTATTTAGTGGTATCCCATTGAGCAACACCTTTACTGAGCTTCCGGAGGTTTCGCCAAAACCCCGCATGTCGATTACCCCAGTCGTACCATCCCCAACGGAATCCATTGTGATTTTTGTAAAAGGGATGGCATCAAAAACTGCATTGATCGATTCAAAGCCAGCTGTTGTGATTGCATCGCGTGTGATAATGAAAGCGGGATCCGTCGCTTGATCGTTTTTGTCGAACTGCTGACCTAGCTGGATGATGATATCGGCCGTATCAGCGTGTAGAGGTGTGATTGCATAGGCAGTCGTGACCGCCAATAAAATATTGCGATAGAGCATAGCGTTCTCCCAGCACGCGCCCTCCGCACGTGTGATTGTGAGTCAATCACCTGGTAGGTCTCCGGGCTTGTTCAGCGCAATTCCTTTTGCAGAAATTTCACGCCTTCCCATCGTGTGACAGTGGCATTTGTGAAATCCATGAACTGAACATACCGTTGCGGGGGCAGCTTCGGACTGGCAGATGCTTGACCGAATTCCCTGTTATGCCGATCGCTCGGCCACCAAGTGACGAGCGCTAGTATAGGGGGAGGGGCTGATCTCGCAATGCGTCAAAGGTCGACGGGCGGCCGTTGAGCGGCCGCCGGCTGGGGTTGGCAGATTAGAGGGCCGTAATCAGCAGGCCGCCGACCGCCCAGAGCAGCAGGCTGCGCTGTCCGAGTGCGACCATTTCTTCGATGTGGTACCGCGCACAGTCGTCGCCATCACCGATGATTGGTTCCCGAACCATCACGCCTTTCACGCAGCGGCTGCCACCGAGCCGAACCCGCAGAGCACCTGCCGTGGCGGCGACGATAATGCCGGTTTCGCCATCCGAGAACTCGCGTGCCTGGTGTTTCCAGATTGAACGTGACCGCTCACGATCTCCCATGATGCCGACCGTTAAGGCATAGAGCCGTAGGGGAATCCAATTCAAGAGGCTGACCCAGCGTTGGGAGGTCTCACCGCTTCCATCACGCTCTGCGATGATGCGACTCGTCCACAACAGAACAAGCCCAGGAAGCCCGCCCAATGCGAACCAGGCCAATGGGCTGAAGACGTCTGTAAACAACCGCCGTGTCTGAGTTTCCACGGCAACGCGCGCAACGCCATTTTCGTCAAGTTGATCTGCATCGACGCCAGAAAATTGGGAAAGATGGAGTTGGGCTTGGGAAAATGAGCCGCCGCGAAGCTCGGTGAGAATCGCCAGCGCGTCTTCTGTCACGCGGCCATATCCAAGGATCAATAGAAGGGCCGCAAAGGTGACCAGGGGGCCTAAGACGGGCAGGAACGCAACGATGGCACTGAGCACAATCCCACCACCCACCATGACTGGCAGTCTTAAACTATTTGGGAGCCGATCCGTGGTCGATTCAAGTGCCTGAATGACCGGGCGACGATAGGGTTCAAACGTCTCTGGGCGGATAAGCCGAGAGAGGATGAGGGCTGCGATGGCAAGTACGAGCGCGTCCATAGAACTCCTTTGCATTAATGCCTGAACAATACCACGAAGATCGTTACACTTGCGCCATGTTCAAGCCGCTTTCACTCTGTATCGGACTGAGGTACACCCGCGCCAAGCGTCGGAATCACTTCATCTCCTTCATCTCTGCCATTTCGATGGCCGGATTAACGCTGGGCGTTGCTGTGTTGATTTTGGTGTTGTCGGTCCTGAATGGGTTTGATCAGGAGTTGCGTACGCGGATTTTGGGCACGGTGCCGCACGCGCTCTTGGAGTTTGAGGCAGGTCGCTCCGATGCAGATGCGTTGATGGAGCGGTTGTCCGCCCAGCCAGGGATTCAGGGGGTCGCCCCCTTAAATCAGGGGCAAGGACTGCTCCTTGCCGGCGGCCAATCGATCTCAGTCGCGGTCCTGGGCATTGACCCTGATCGGGAGCAAGACGTCTCGATTTTGCCAGCGCACATAGTGCTGGGTGGACTGACTGAGCTGCAGCCTGGTGGCTTTGGAGTTGTGCTTGGCCGGGGCGTGGCCACGACCCTCGGTGTCAGTCTTTCGGACACTGTCACACTTCTGATCCCGGACGCCACGGTGACAGCTGCGGGGGTGATTCCACGCTTACGACGGTTGACTGTGGTGGGTGTGTTTGAGGTCGGTGCCCAGTTAGACAGCCAATTGGCTGTTGTGTCACTTGCAGATGCTGCGGCCTTGTACCGGCTAGGTCAGGGCGTGTCCGGAATCCGTATTCAGTTTGATGATTTGTTCGAGGCCCCACGGCGGATCCGAGACATCGCCCAAGACATCAGTCGGGTGATTCAGGAACCGATTCGCTATCAGGATTGGACACGGACACAGGGAAACCTATTTGAGGCGATCCAACTTGAGAAAACCCTAATTGGACTGTTACTCGCGCTTATCGTTGCGGTCGCCGCCTTCAATATTGTCTCGACGCTTGTGATGGTTGTGACAGACAAGCGTGCTGACATCGCGATTCTAAAAACCATTGGTCTCTCGCCCACCGCAGTCATGGGGATTTTTATGGTGCAAGGAACGGTGGTTGGATTGGTTGGCACCTTGCTTGGCGTTGTGCTGGGGATCCCGTTGGCACTCAGCATTACCGACATTTTGGCGTGGCTTGAATCTGCGCTCGGATTTTATTTATTTAATCCAAGTGCTTATTTTATCTCTTATTTACCGAGTCAGCTGTACCTGAGTGATGTGATCGCTGTGGTGCTTTTTAGCGTTGCGCTCTCGTTCATTGCAACGCTGTATCCGGCGTATCGAGCGAGTCGGATTATTCCTGCAGAGGTGCTGAATTATGAGCACTGAGACGCTCATTCGGTTAGACGAGGTGTCCTTTGGGTTTGGCGAAGGCGCATCACAGGTGGCTGTTTTGACCGCTCTGAGCTGGTCAATTCGTGCGGGACAACGCATTGCCCTGCTTGGACGCAGTGGCTCTGGAAAGTCCACACTCATGAACCTGCTGGCTGGATTATTATTACCGAGTTCCGGAACGATTTACTGGGCTGATCAAGCAATTGATCAGTTGTCGGAATCCGAGCGCGTCGCGGCGCGGCGTCAATTGATGGGAGTGGTGTATCAGTTCCATCATCTGCTGCCGGAATTCAGTGCCCTTGAAAATGTCATGTTGCCAGCCTTGTTGTCGGGCTACTCGGTCAAGCAAGCGGCGGAATCAGCACGCGAATTGTTGTCTGCGGTCGACCTGTCCACACGAGAAACCCATCGACCTGGTGAATTGTCTGGCGGCGAACGTCAACGGGTGGCGATTGCCCGCGCATTGGCTGCACAGCCACGCATTTTGTTGATGGATGAACCGACCGGGAATTTGGACGAAGACACCGCAGATCGGGTGCTCAATCTCCTCTTTTCACTCTCACTGGAGCGTGATCTCAGTCTGTTGATCGTGACTCACGATCGCCGTGCGGCGGCGATGGCGGATCAGCAGTGGCTGCTGCAGCACGGGCAACTGCAGCCAGCTTGAGCCGCTTTTGCCGAACTTGCCACATCAGACGAACCTGAATCGCCCACCAAATGCGCACGCCAAAATAACTGATTGCCGCCAGAATCAACCCAAATGTCAAACAGCCGATCAGTAATGGGAGCCAAATTAAGCTTAACTGCGCGTAGACCCAATGCATGGTAAAGCTGTCCGGAAGGGCGATGGGCTCACTGTGCAGCAGCCATGCGCCGAGCTGATAGGCAGCGACAAAGTACGGTGGCATGGTCACAGGATTCGTCAGGAAGACGAGCCCCATTGAGATCGGAACATTGCAGCGAATCACCAACGCGGTGAGTGCTGCTGCAACCATTTGCAATGGGATCGGCATGCAGGCCCAGAAAATGCCGTTCATGAAGGCCAATGCCACGGTTCGTCGATTCAGATGCCACAGTTCAGACGCGAAGAGCTGTCGCCCGAGCCAACCCAGGCGTCGGAGTTGCTCAAGCTTTTCAGGGTGTGGCATGAGGCGCGCAACGGTCTTTTTTGGCATGAGCTCAAGCGGTTCTCTGACAAGAATTTACGCGCTGACGACGGATCATTCAGAACGTTAGACGCATCCTTCCATAGATGCTCTTCGTGGTCCTGATTGTAAGCGCTTTACCTTGGTTGCCAACCCCTTTATCGATCCAAGGGTTGGGACTTTTGGCGATAGCTGCCGGCTTGAGCCGCTGTCCCTGGATCGCGGCCATTGCGCTGTGCGTGATGTGTCAGGAGCTGCGCATTTCAGCGGCGATTAGCCAGCTCTGGCCGCCTGACACCCCCGCACAACTCTGCCAAGGGCGCGCTGTGGTGCGCGCTGTAGACACACTGCAGCCTCCCGAGACTGTCGTCGTTGTGACCTGGCAATCGAGCGACTGCGCTCGACTTCGGCCAGGCGATCAAACACGCGTACGAATTCCATTCTTGGATGTTCAGCGCGGCGATGTGCTGCAGGGGGTCGTCAGCGTGCGTCCGTTGATCGCGTTGTCAAATCCGGGGGGTTGGGATGCACGCAGGGGAGCGCTAACACACGGCATTGTCGCTCAGGGTCAGTGGCGAGCGGGGAGCATTGAGCCAAGCACAGAGCTGCGACGCGCACTTCGTGAACGCCTTGAGGCATGGCCTCAGCCGTTGGGTGGCCTTGCGCTCGCCTTGTTATTTGGTGAACGGGTCGCGCTTTCGAAGCAGCTCTATGATCAGGTCTCGATCATGGGGCTTGCACATCTGCTTGCGATTTCAGGTCTGCATGTGGGCTTGGTGTTGGGTGCGGTGTGGTGGGTCTCGGGTCGCGTGCTTCGGGGATGTCATCCCCGACATCGTTTGTTTCTGCAAACGGCGATAATTTCTGTGCTTGGTCTTGCACTTGCCGACTGGACACAATGGTCTGCGTCCGTCAGTCGGGCGGTGGGTATGCTGATTATCGCGGCTGGACTCCGAAGTGTGGGCTGGCGTGTGGATCTAATGACCAGTCTGTTATGGACTGCGCTCGTGATGGTGTTGTGGACGCCCTTGCTTGGACTCTCGAGTGGCTACTGGATGTCTGTGATCGCTGTGGCCACGATTGCCTGGTTGCATGGGATCTCTCCCTTGAAAGGGTTGCGGGGCGTCTTGCGGATGCAATGGGTGTTTTCAACCACTCTCAACGCGTCACTGTCAATGGCTTTGGGCTTCGTCTTCCCTTGGTTGGGGCTTCTCAGCAACCTCGTCGTTGTGCCCTTGCTCGGGCCTTTACTGGTGGGTCTTGCCGGGCTCTTGATCAGTGATGCAACCGCGTGGGCGACGCTTCTGAATCAGGGAGTGCGCGCTGCATTTGACGGGGTTGAGTGGTTACAGACCCATGCACTTCTCCGTCAGGTGGTCGCAACGGAGGTGCTCCTGTTGATTGCAGTGTTCGGCGTTCTCAGCGTACTGCCGGCTTGTGTGCCAAGAGCATTCTGTGGGATGGGTTGCGTGCTGGTGTGCTTACTTTGGCCTCCCCGAATGCCATTGCGGCAGCTTCAAGTGGTCGACGTCGGGCAGGGCTCGGCGGCAGTCTTGCAAGTGGGTGCGTCGCGATGGGTCTTTGACTTAGGGCCAGGGCAACCAGGTCGTTGGGATCGCTACACAGAGATCGCGCCAGTCCTGTCTGGAGCCAAGGATGTGCACGTCCTGCTCAGCCACGGTGATTTGGATCACGTGGGCGCCTTTGAGCCGTTACGGCGGGAGCGGGTCCCTGACTCGGTCGTCGGTGGGGGCCGGATGAGCGAGCGGGCAATGCCTTGTCTCGCTGGCCAAGTTTGGGCAGTCGATGGCATCACTGTCGAGGTGCTGTGGCCAGATCGCATCAACCATGCGCCAGAAAATCGAGCCAGCTGTGTGGTCCTGGTCTCGGATCAGGTGCACGCGGTCCTGTTGATGGGCGATGCAGACTGGTTCGCGGAAGCACAGACGGTTCGCGCCCTCGCTGCGCGAGACCGATTGGGGGCGATTGATGTTGTGATTGCATCGCACCATGGTGCTCGAGATGGGTCGAATCCGAGTTTCCAGGCTGTTCTTGGTGCGGAGGCTGTCGTCATCAGTGTTGGTGCGACAAATCGGTTCGGTCATCCGAATACGGCGGTCATTGAGGGTTGGCAGCGTGCCGGTGCTCGCGTTTATCGGACAGACCGAGACGGGGCCCTGACCTATCGGTTTGGCAAGGGCTTGCAAGGATTTCGAGAGCGTTCACCGAGTCGGTGGTGACAGCAGGCGGCCTCGATCGAGTTGTACCACGCGATTCACGCTGAGGAGTGTCTCAGGTTGATGACTGATAATCAGGGTTGAGCGACTTCGCTTTAAGTTTTCTAAACCAGCAAGGACGTGATCACGCGCATCAGCATCCAGGGCGCTGGTTGGTTCATCCAGCAACAAAATTGGGGCATCCTTCAGAAAGGCGCGAGCAATCGCTAAGCGTTGGCGCTGTCCGCCCGATAAACGATTCCCAAACGGTCCGATCCGTGTCTGAAAGCCCTCGGGCAAGGCTTCAATGAAGTCAAGAGCATGGGCTTGGCGCGCTGCCTCATAAATCGCCTCGAAGGACGCGTCCGGATGACCAAAGGCAATGTTCGCCTCGACCGTGGTATCGAACAGATTGACCTGTTGTCCCACAAGTGACAGTTGCCGTCGACGCTGCGCGAGAGGCCATGTGCTCACCGCCATCTCATTGATTCGAATCTCCCCAGACGTTGGTTGGATAAAGCCAGCAATCAAAGCGAGCAACGAGCTTTTTCCGCTCCCTGAGGGGCCCACTAAGGCCACGGTTTCGCCACTGTGGACGGTGAGAGAGATATCGGTCAGGACCTGCTCGGTCTGCCCAGGATACCGAAATGACACCTTCTCAAACGCCAGACTGGCCTTGGCCAATGCGGGATAGTCAGGGGACGGGTGTCGTTGCTCATCCAACCTCTGATCGAAAATGGCATAGATCGATTCGGCGGCCGCTAACCCACGTTGAATGGTGGCATTGACCCCGGTGAGCCGTCGCACTGGATCGAAGATCATTCCCATCGCTGTGATATAGGCGATGAACTCGCCCGGGCTCAGGAGATTGCGGGCGCTCATCTGGGTACCCATGATGATCACCAGACCGATGGTGAGCGCGGCGAGAATTTGCACCAATGGGACGTTGAGCGATTGAATTTTAACGACTCGCATCTGCTCTTGCCGCAGGCGCCGGTTGATGTCGTCAAAGTGTGCTTGCTGATTGCGATGCCCACCAAAGATTTTGATGTCACGGATGGCCATGAGGGACTCTTCAACTAGCCCAGTCAAACGTCCAGTCCAGGTTTGTAAATCTTCATTCGAGCGCCGCATTTTGACGGCTGCTTTTTTGACCACATACTGCACCACGGGTGCCGCGATCAGAAGCGCTAACGACAATTGCCACGAGGTGTAGACCAAGAACCCAAGGAGACCCAAAATCATGAGGCTATCTTTAATGATCACCATCCAGGCCGTGGAGACCGCCTCACCGACTTGCGCAACGTCATATGTGATCCGAGACAGCATGCGGCCGCCTTCTTCATCGCCGTGCTCTTCCATCGGGAGGTCCAATTGCACCGCAAAGACTTGGGAGCGAATGTCTGCGACTGTGCGGTGAGCAACATATTGGCTTGAGACGCTGGCTACATATTCGGAGATTCCCTTCAACACGAAGACCCCGACGATCAGCAATGGAATCGTCAGCAGAGCGTCGGGTTGTTGGGCGATCAATGATTCGTCGATGAGTCGAGCCATCAGGGCCGGAAGAACAGGCTCAAGTCCAGCCGTGACAGCCATCGCCAGCATTGCCAGTGCGGCAATCCGCCAGTAGGGGACAGCTTCCTTCACGAGGCGAAGATATGTCGACATGTCCTTTTTCATTCGCGCCGCAATACCCAGTCCACCCAAAAACTTGCAAAGCCCCTTGGTTGAAAGCTTTGCTCCATGGCCTCTCGATCATAGGCGGTATTGACCCATTCGATAAATGTGAGTGTCTCACCCTGGGCCTCGGCATTGGCTGCGGCCTGTAAATACGTCTCAAAAAAGTGATCTAAGATCCCAGTCTTTGCACTTTTGAAGTGTCCATAGGTCCAATGCAGCTGGCGTTTCGCGTCAGTGATTGGCTGTCCAAGCCGAAAATGACAATAGAGGACGGCGAAGAAGCCGGCACGGTCTGCTCCGGATTTACAGTGTGCAAGGGCCGGAAGTTGCAGGTGCTCGATTAAATCTTTGAGCAGATTAATTTGCCGAGCAGTGGGCAGACCGCGCGAGTGGACGCGCGTGTTGATCAGGGTGATGTCAGCCGCTTCGCAGGCTTCCGCTTCAAGCTGATAGCGCCCTTGTGTCGGGTTGTAGCCCCGCAGGTTAATAATGGTGTTAACACCGAGGTGATGCCGTAGCCATTGAATTTGCCGCGGGCTCGGCTGATTACTCCGAAAAAACGGACCATCCAGCCGAAACCGATTTGCATAGAGCGCCCGCAAAAATCCATGATCAATCAACCAGAGATCGAGCTGACCGAGTAAACGCTTCCATGGAGATAGCGGCACGGCTGGAGGGGCTTCAGCCCAGCCTTCAATTGACACACCCATTCCTTTTGCTGAATAGGACGCTAAAGATACTGAAAATCACGGTATCCTGCACCGGTTAACGAGGAGTGGAACAGTGATCACGGCTTTGAGTCTTCCGACACGCGGTTGGCCCCGGTGGTGGATGCGCCCGCCAGGCGTGTTGGCGCGTGCACTTGGTCGCATCATTGCGCGTTGGATGCGGTCGAAGCATCAACGTATTCTGCGGGGGACCACAGACCAGATGCAGGTGCCTGTGATTGTCATCGGAAATCTCGTCGTGGGTGGAACGGGCAAGACGCCAATCGTCTCAAATTTAGTGTCGGCGCTCATTGCGGCGGGAATGAGTCCCGGCATTGTCAGTCGCGGCTATGGGCGGGCAAGCCGCACTGGAATACGTGTGGTTTCGGCGCAGAGTGATCCGAGTGAGGTCGGTGATGAGCCTGTGATGCTGGCCACCCAATGTCAGGTTCCAGTCGTGGTGGGGTCTCGTCGTCGCGACGCTGTCAAGCGATTGATACACGACCACGTTGTCGACGTGGTTGTCTGCGATGATGGGCTTCAGCATGAAGGGTTAAACCGTCATCTGACTGTCTGCGTCTTCAACGCGCTGCAGGGGGTAGGCAATGGCGAGGTACTGCCCTTTGGACCGCTTCGGGAACCCCTGGATGTGACGAGTAACTATGATGCAGTTGTGGTCCGACACACCACTGATGCGCAGGCTGCATTAACAGCCATGGGGGTGTCTGTCACTGGCCCAGTCTTCGCATCGACCACCGAGGCGTTAGTGGTTTATCGCTCCGACCAGCCACAGCTCCGCTTGCCGCTGGCACATCTGGCCGGCCAGTCCATGCAGGCGGTCGCTGGGATTGCCTCTCCTGATCCCTTTTTTAAGGCGCTCGAAGAGGCTGGTTTGCATCTCCATCGGCATGTCTTTGCAGATCACCATGCCTATACCGAGGATGATGTCGCTCTCCTTGGAGAGCCTCTGATTACCACCGAAAAGGATGCGGTGAAGTTGGTACACTTGAGCCCGTCACCGATTTGGGTGGTGGCGTTAGAAACAGAACAAGCCGCGTTCAATGCGTGGATCTTGTCGCAATTGGAACCCTGGAGGAAACGATGAGTTTGGCGCCCGCCCTAAAAGCGTTATTGGTGTGTCCCTTGTGCAAGGGTGAGGTTGAGATTCTGGAGACGGAACATGAAATCTGGTGTCGAGCGGATGGCTTGGCATTTCCAATTCGGGATGACATTCCTGTGATGCTGGCCGATGAGGCACGAACACTAACGACCGATGAACGGTTGGTGCGTTCATGACCTACTGGGTTGTGATTCCCGCACGATTTGGATCAACTCGTTTACCTGGAAAGCCACTGTTGGACATCGCCGGTTGGCCAATGATTCAGCATGTCTGGATGCGCGCGATTGCCTCGACGGCGTCTCGTGTTGTCGTAGCCACTGACCATGCTGAGATCGCTGACGCAGTGCATGGGTTTGGTGGGGAAGTGGTGATGACCTCGGGTGCGCATGCGACGGGGACCGATCGGTTGGCTGAGGTCGCCCAGAAGCTGAACCTGCATGACCAAACGATTGTCGTCAATGTGCAGGGGGATGAGCCGCTACTGCCACCAAGGGCGATCGCCCAGGTCGCCGGGCTTTTGCAGTCTGAGCCGAATGCAGCCATGTCAACATTGTGCGAGCCCATCGTCGCGGAAGAGGGTCGCCACAATCCAAATCAAGTGAAGGTTGTGTTTGATCAACAGGGTCGCGCCCTGTACTTCTCGCGCGCGGCAATTCCAGGTGGGTTTCCGGACCAAGCGGCGCCGATCACCTATCGACATATCGGCCTTTATGCCTATCGCGCTGGATTTTTGAAGCGATTTCACAGCTGGCAACCGTCAGCCCTAGAACAGGCAGAGCGGCTTGAGCAGCTCAGAGCCCTCGACCATGGGGAATGGATTCAGGTGGCAGTGACAGAGTGCGAGATTCCGCCAGGAGTCGATACTGAGGCAGATCTCGAGCGTGTGCGAATGCATTTACACGGTGGTGCATGATTGATTTGACAGCCCACACGACGTTTCGTTTGCCTTTTCAGGCGCAGTCTGTCGTGGAATTAAGGGATCTTGAGTCTGCACCGAGACAGTTGGCTCAGATTCAGTCTCCGACCGTAGTGTTGTCCGGGGGCAGCAACTGGTTGCAATTGGCAACTCCCTTTCAAGGGACGGTGATTCGACCCCGGCTTTCGCATGTGCAGGCGACCTCGGTTGGAACCGCTGTAGATGTTCGTATTGGGGCTGGCATGGGCTGGCATGAATTTGTGATGCAGAGTCTGAAGGCGGGCTGGTATGGCCTCGAAAACCTTGCACTGATTCCTGGTTGGGTGGGCGCTGCGCCGATTCAGAATATTGGGGCCTATGGAGTTGAACTGGCCTCTGTGTGCACTGGCGTCTTGGCATGGGATTTTAAAGCCAAAGCGATGGTCACGCTCTCGCGTGAAGCCTGTGAATTTGGCTATCGGGACTCCGTGTTTAAGCGAGATCTGTCTCGGTACTGCATTCTTGAAGTCCACCTCAGATTGCAGCAGAAGGGGACGACCACTGTGGACTATGGTGCGATTCGGTCTGCGATCGAGGCGGCTGGAGGCGATTTGAGTTGCCCGCAGGATGTGGCGGCTGCGGTGATCGCGATTCGGCAGTCCAAACTACCGGATCCTGACTTGATCCCAAATGTTGGGAGCTTTTTTAAGAATCCAGTGGTCACGCACGAGCAGTGTGAGCGCTTGCTCGCACTGCACCCGGAGTTGCCACACTATCCGGACTCTCAGGGGGTGAAGATCGCGGCGGGATTCCTATTGGATAAAGCTGGCTGGCGTGGTCGTTGGATGGGCTCTGTCGGTGTTCATACAGAGCAGGCGTTGGTGCTGGTCAATCAAGGCGCCCCGTCTGTCGACGATTTGCGAGCCTTGGTACGGACCATTCGTGCAGAGATCCAGGCGCGGTATGACCTGAGCTTGGAGATTGAACCAACCCAAGTCGGCGATACACTCGGGTAATCCGCCCATCGCAGGGATGGGCGGTTGCCGAGGTGTTACTCGGGTTGGGTGTCTACCTGAGACTCTGCAACGGCGGGGGCGGCTTTAGGCCGTCCGCGTCCGCGTCCCTTTTTCGCCGGAGCAGGTGTTGCATCCGTTGCCGGACTCGATGTGTCATCGAAGAGCGCGGCTTTAATGTCCGAGACACTTGGCACAGCCGTGCCGGGGCTCCCTGTCGTACTCCGGCCGCGACCGCGTCGAGCACGGGGCTTTGGTGCGTCTGTGGGCGCTTGCTGAGCGGGTGCTGTTGGCTGTTCGGTCACGACAGCACTTTCACTGTCAACCATGGAGGCTTCCACAGGCACGGCGTCGGCCGCTGGCAACACTTCGGTCTCTGAAACTATCAGTGCAGTTTGCTCAGCATCTGGCACGTTCTGAGCGCTGTCTGCCAAGTCCAAATCGGGCTGTGCAGCGG